>NZ_JBSFPT010000025.1:0-33429 GCF_053588335.1 Microbacterium sp. NPDC003461
TGCAGGGGGGACCCTGTGGGAGAGTAGGACACCGCCGGACACCACTTCACCGGAAGGCCGCCCAACGCTGGGCGGCCTTCCGTCGTTTACACGACGATCGAGCCCCTCCCGAGAACGCCTGACGGCGTTCCCGCGAGGGGCTCGAGTCGTCTCGGGGGAGCGTCGCTCCCTAGAATCGGCGGCATGGTCGCCTCCCTCCATCCGCGCAATGTCCTCGTGTCCGAGCAGCTTCGCGCCGCAGGCATCCCGGGCGAGATCGTGTTCCTCCCCGACGCCGCCGCGACCGCCGCGCAGGCGGCCGCCGCGCTCGGGGTCGAGGTCGGGGCGATCGCCAACAGCCTGGTGTTCTGGTGCGACGACGCGCCGCTGCTCGTGATGACGAGCGGAGCGCACCGGGTCGACACCGCCGCCCTCGCCGAGCGTCTGGGCCTCGCCGAGATCCGGCGGGCCAAGCCCGACCAGGTGGTCGCCGCGACGGGGCAGGTGATCGGCGGCGTCGCTCCCACCGGGCACCCGGCGCCCATCCGCACGATCGTCGACGAGCACCTGGCGGCCTACCCGCGGCTGTGGGCCGCCGCCGGCACGGCGCACTCCGTCTTCCCGCTCACGTTCGAGGAGCTCGTGCGCCTCACCGGCGGCACGATCGCGAAGGTCGACTGAGGCGATCAGCCCAGCAGGGCGTGCGCGACCGTGAAGATGGCCACTCCGGCCAGCGCGCCCACGACCGTGCCGTTGAGCCGGATGTACTGCAGGTCGCGGCCGACCATGAGCTCGATCTTCTCGCTCGTCTCCTCGGCGTCCCAGCGCTCCACGGTGTCGGTGATCAGCGACGCGATGTCGTGGCGGTAGCGGTCGACGAGGAACACCGCGGCGTCGGTGATCCACCCGTCCACCCTCGCCTGCAGCGCCGGGTCGGTCTCGAGTCGCTGCCCGACGTCGACCAGCGCATCGCGCACCCGCTCGCGCAACGGGCTCGCCGGGTCCTCGAGCGAGCGCACGAGGCCCGCCTTGGCCGTGCCCCACGCGGCGCCGGCGAGCTCGCGCACCCGCGGGCTGTCGAACACCGACTCTTTCGCCTCGGCCAGCTTTCGTCGGGTCGCGTCGTCGTGCTGCAGGCTCTGCGCCAGCCGGCCGAGGTAAGCGCTCACGGCACGCCGTGCCGGGTGATGCGGATCGGCGCGTACGGCGTCGACGAACGCCACCGCCTCGCGGTAGACGGTGTCGTCGACGAACCGGTGCGCGAGCGACGGCACCCACGAGGGTAGCCGCCGGGAGACGAGCCCGTCGAAGATCGCGCGGTTGCCCGCGAGCCAGCCGGCGACGCTCTCGGCGGCCAGGTCCACGGCCGCGCGGTGCGCGTCGGCGTCGACCAGCCGCTCCAGCCACGTGCCGAGCGGCGCGCCCCAGTCGGGGGCGATGAGGTGCTCGCGCGCGAGCGACTCGATCACGTCCTGCACGTCGTCGTCGCTCAGCGCCGAGAGCACGCCCGAGGCCATCGCCGCGCCCTCCGACGCGACGCGCTCGGCGTGCGCCGGCTCGGACAGCCACGCGCCGAGGCGGGATGAGATCGGCGTGCCCTCCAGCTTGGCGCGCACGACGGGTGAGGAGAGGAAGTTCGTCTCCACGAACTCGCCGAGGGAGCGGCCGATCTCATCCTTGCGCGTGCGGATGATCGCCGTGTGCGGGATCGGCAGCCCCAGCGGCCTGCGGAACAGCGCCGTCACGGCGAACCAGTCGGCCAGCGCGCCGACCATGCCGCCCTCGCCGGCGGCGCGCACGTAGGCGAGCGCCGGCACCTCGTCCTGCCACACGAAGCCGACGGCGAAGAGGATCGCGGTGGCCAGCAGCGCCCCGAGCGCGACCGCCTTCATGCGCCGCAGGGCGCGGCGCCGCTCGCGATCGGCCGGGGACAGCAACTCGGTCGGCGTGCGGGTCATGCGGTCATCCTGGCACGCCGAAACGGAGCCGACACCCGGGCGTGCCGAGTACAGTGACCTGCGTGATCGAAGACATCCAGAAGCGCGCGCTGCACCGGACGAGGATCCTGGAGGGCCAGCTGCGCGGCCTCGGCCGGATGATCGAGAACGAGGACTACTGCATGGACATCATCACGCAGTCGCGCGCCATCCAGCGCTCCCTCGAATCGCTCAATCGGCTGCTGCTGGAGAACCACCTGCGCACGCACGTCACCCACATGTTCGAGACGGGCGGCGACAACCGCGAGCAGGCCGTCGAGGAGCTGCTGCGCGCCTTCGATTTCGACGGCCGCTGACGCCGGGCCGCTGAGCCGCGCCCGCGTCAGGACTCGAGTGGCCCGAGCCAGTACGACGCCGCGGTCGCGTGCGCCGATTCCGGATCGGAGGGATGGAAGGCGCCCGCCAGCACGTCGCGGTACAGGCGCGAGAGCTCGTTCGACGCGAAGTACGACGAGCCGCCCGCGACGAGCATCGCCTCGTCGACGATCCGCTTCGCCGCGGCCGTGGCGCGGTGCTTCACGCCCGACAGCAGCGTGAACCAGCGGGCGCCGTGGTCGGCGACCTCGTCGACGTCGCCCGCGAGGGCGGTGATCTGCGGCGGCAGGGCGTCGTAGGCGAGACCCATTTCGGCCACGCGCCAGCGGATGTCCGGGTCCTGCGCGTACGCGAGTCCTGTCTTCTTCGAGCGGCGCCGGCCGGCCGTCTCGACGGCCAGGTCGAGGGCGCGGCGCGCGATGCCGGTGTACACCGAGGCGAGCAGCAGCTCGAACACGGCGAAGATGCCGAAGACGAGCGCATCGGGGGATGGCCCCGGCGGCACGAGGCGCACGACGCGCTCGGCCGGCGCGACGGCGCCGTGCAGCTCGGTGGTGCGGCTCTGGGTGCCGCGCATGCCGAGGGTGTCCCAGTCGTCGCGCGTGACCACGGCGTCGGAGCGCGGCACGAACGCGAACACGAGCCGCGGGTCGTCGGGATCGGAGGCGTCCAGGCCGTGCAGGCCGAGCTGCGTCCACACGGGAGCGAGCGAGGTGAAGATCTTCAAGCCCGTGAACGCGTAGCCCCCGTCGGGCCGAGGCTCGGCGACCGTGTCGCTGCCGAAGAGCACGAGGTCGTTGCCGGCCTCGCTGATCCCGAACGCGAACACCTCGCCGGCCGCGGCGCCCTCTTGCACGAAGGCGAGGTCGTCGATCCCGCGGTCGCGCAGCACCTTCGCCACGCCCGTCCAGACGAGGTGCATGTTGATCGCGAGCGCCGTGGCGGGCGCGGCCGTCGCGAGCCGCTGCTGCAGCACGGAGGCCTGCGCGAGGCTGAGCCCGGCGCCGCCGCGGTCGGCGGGCACGAGGATCGCGAGGTACCCGGCATCCCGCAGCTCGGCGAGATCGTCGTCGGGGAAGACGTTGTCGGCGTCGACGCGCGCGGCGCGGCCGCGGATGCGCTCGAGCAGCTCGTCGGGCAGGTGGTCGGCGGGCTCGAAGCCCGCGGCGTCCCCGGAAGCGGTCATGCCGCCAGCCTAGAACAGCGCGGGAGGGGCGGGACGGGGCAGCAGGCGTTGGGTCGGCTGCCTCACGGGTGAGCCGATGCCGCCGCGTCACGGCGCAGGACGAATCCGGCGTGGTGCAGGACGCCGCCCACGTACTGCCCGAACGCCCAGAACCCCGTGTCGTCGAGGTACGTGATGCGGTCCCCGTCCAGCCAGAAGCGACCCGTGTACGCGTCGCGGCGCCCGCCACGGGTCTCGCTGTAACGGCCGTCCCGGGTGAGGAACTGCGTCATGTCCCTGCCCGCGTCCGTCCATGCCCCCAGGCGTGGGTCCTCCGCCGCGAGCGCGTCGGTCCCGGCGGCGCGGGTGGGCTCCCCGTCGCGCGCGACGAGCGTGCCGTCAACGACCACCGCGCGCAGCGCGCGCGGGCTCACGACGAGCATGTGCCGGATCTGCTCGGCGCGCACCGCGCCCTCGATCACCGCGAAGGTCGCAGGGTTGCCCGGGACGAGATCGAAGGTGGCGGCGTCCGCGGAGAAGGGCGGCGCGAGGACGGTCTCGACGTACAGGGGCACGGTCGCCGCGCCCCGACCGTCGATCACGTCGGCGTCGGGGTGCTCGCCGGCGTCGGCGGTGATGACGGCGCCCGCGACGTGAACATCGCCCTGCGCCGTCCGCGTCGCGGTGATGTGGATGAGCGTGTCGGTGACGGTGAGTCGGCGCATGCTGTCCTCCAGAGGTGGGTCGAGCTCTGCGGGTGGGGTCGGGCTCAGGGCATGCGGAACGAGCCGGTGACCGTCTGGATCATGCCCGTGTCGGGCTGGGGGCTGGCGTCGCGCCCGCGCAGGTCGGGGAAGCCGCGCACGCACGCGGCGGCGAGGAGCACACACAGCACCGCGAAGCCCGTCGCGACCCAGAACGCCGCCGCCGGGCCCACGCCGTCGATCACGAAGCCGGCGATCGCCGATCCGAGTGCCGCGCCGATCAGCTGGCCCGTGTTCAGCCAGCCGTACGCCTCGGCCGTCTCGCTGAACTTGACGCTCGCCGAGACGATCGAGAACGTCAGCGCGAACACCGGCGCGATGCCCATGCCGGCCACGAGCACCGAGAAGCCCAGCCACCAGGCGTTCAGCGAGAAGAGGGTGAGCGCGATGCCGAACGCCATGATGGCGAGGCGGCGGGCGGCCGACCACGGTCCCATGGGCAGGTGCCCGAAGCCGAGCCCGCCGGCGAGGCTGCCGGCCGCGAAGACCGCGAGGATGAGCCCCGACTCCAGCCCGCCCTCGCCGTAGGCCGCGACCACGCCGGTCTCGAGCGACGAGATCGCGGCGAGCATGACGACGCCGACCACCGTCGACAGGATCACGGGCGGCTTGCGCAGCACGCGGCCGAGCGGATGGCGGCTGCGCGGGATGCGCACCCGGCCGACCTCGGGGGAGAAGATGAACCACGCGCCGCCCGCGAGCAGGAACACGATGATGAGCAGCAGCGCGGCGACCGTGCTGATCTGGATCGCGACGAACGTCGTGAGCACGGGCGCGACCACCCAGATGATCTCCTGCAGCGACGCGTCGAGCGAGAACAGCCGCGTCAGGCGCGAGGCGTTGACCATCTTGGGATAGATCGTGCGCACGGCCGGCTGCACGGGCGGGGTCGACAGGCCGATGACGAGGCCGCACGCGATGAGCGCCGCGACGGGCAGCGGCACGAGCGCCAGCAGCAGCAGCGCGACGGCCTGCACGCCCGTGGTGAGCAGCAGCACGGGCCGCATGCCCCACGCGCCCATCCACCGGCTCGTGAGCGGCCCCGCCACGGCCTGGCCGATCGACGTGGCGGCCAGCACGGTGCCGGCCGCGCCGTAGGAGTGCGTGAGGTGCTCGATGTGCAGCAGCACGGCCAGCGACATCATGCCGCCGGGGAAGCGTGCCGTCAGCTGCGCTGCGATGATGCGCGCGACGCCCCGCGTGCGCAGAAGATCCCGGTACCCCGCCACAGGTGTCAACGCTACCCCGCGCGCGCTGTGCGTGCGCCTGCGCGGCCCGCCCTGCGCGACACGCCGCGACACGCCGACGCAGCCTCTCCACAGAAGTTCGGATGTCGGTGGTCCGCCGTATCGTCCGGGCTGTGGAGAGCCGCGGGGACGGGGCGCCGAATGCCCGGCGATCAGGCGATTCCGCGGGCGCTCCGGCCCTCCGAGCTGTGGACGAATCGGTGC
The DNA here is from genome assembly GCF_053588335.1 of Microbacterium sp. NPDC003461. Classification (NCBI taxonomy): domain Bacteria; kingdom Bacillati; phylum Actinomycetota; class Actinomycetes; order Micrococcales; family Microbacteriaceae; genus Microbacterium; species Microbacterium sp. NPDC003461. The sequence goes on from NZ_JBSFPT010000025.1 coordinate 5,672, forward strand.
ACAGACCTGTGGGCAAGCGGTGGAGAGCGGTGGAAAATCACATGGATGTAACTACTACCCCTTGTGGTGCATCTGAATGTCGGTACCCATATGTAGTATTGAGCTCCCGGCGGAGGTTACGCCGGCACAGCACAGATCTTGAGGGGAACAGCAACATGGCGATCACGGTCTACACCAAGCCGTCCTGCGTCCAGTGCACGGCCACGTACCGCGCTCTGGACTCCAAGGGCATCGAGTACGAGGTCACCGATCTGTCGCAGGACCCGGCTGCTCTCGAGCAGGTCAAGGCCCTCGGCTACATGCAGGCGCCGGTCGTCGTCACCGACGAGGGCCACTGGTCGGGCTTCCGCCCCGACAAGATCGACGAGCTCGCCGCGCGCCTGGCCTGACCGACGCGTCGGCCGGGTCGCCGGCTTCGGCGCCGTCGGGAACAGCCCTTCGAGGCAGCTCAGGAATCCGGGGAGGGATCATGGCAACCGCAACCGCAACCGCGACCGAGGTGCCGCTCCTCGTCTTCTTCTCGAGCGTGTCGGGCAACACCGCGCGTTTCATCGAGAAGCTCGGGCTGCGGGCCGAGCGCATCCCCCTGCACCGCTCGGACGAGCCGCTGCGCGTCGACGAGCCGTATGTGCTCGTCACGCCGACCTACGGGGGCGGCGACGGCAACGGCGCGGTGCCCAAGCAGGTCATCCGATTCCTGAACGACGAACACAATCGACGCGGGATCCGCGGGGTCATCTCCGCGGGCAACACCAACTTCGGCGACGGCTTCTGCCTCGCCGGCGACATCATCAGCCGCAAGTGCGACGTGCCCCACTTGTATCGGCTCGAACTGTTCGGCACGCCCGAAGACGTGGATCGCGTCAGCGAAGGATTGGAACGATGGTGGAAGCTGCAGTGACCTCAGACGTGGACTTCAAGCACGACGTCAGGTTCGAGGGGATGGACTACCACGCCCTCAACGCGATGCTGAACCTGTACGACGAGAACGGGAAGATCCAGTTCGACGCCGACAAGCGCGCCGCGCGGGAGTACTTCCTGCAGCACGTCAACCAGAACACGGTGTTCTTCCACTCGCTCAAGGAGCGGCTCGACTACCTCGTCGAGAAGGAGTACTACGAGGGCGCCGTCATCGAGAAGTACCCGTTCGAGTTCATCCAGAAGCTCAACGACTTCACGTACGCGCAGAAGTTCCGCTTCGAGACCTTCCTCGGCGCGTTCAAGTACTACACGAGCTACACGCTCAAGACGTTCGACGGCAAGCGCTACCTCGAGCGCTTCGAGGACCGCGTGGTGATGACCGCGCTCGCGCTCGCCGACGGCGACCAGGACCTGGCCATGAAGCTCGCGGCCGAGATCATCTCGGGCCGCTTCCAGCCGGCGACGCCCACCTTCCTCAACGCCGGCAAGGCGCAGCGCGGCGAGCTCGTCAGCTGCTTCCTGCTGCGCATCGAGGACAACATGGAGTCGATCGCGCGCGGCATCAACTCGGCGCTGCAGCTGTCCAAGCGCGGCGGCGGCGTGGCCCTGCTGCTGTCGAACATCCGCGAGGCCGGCGCCCCGATCAAGCAGATCGAGAACCAGTCCAGCGGCATCATCCCCGTCATGAAGCTGCTCGAGGACTCGTTCAGCTACGCGAACCAGCTCGGCGCGCGCCAGGGCGCGGGCGCCGTGTACCTCTCGGCGCACCACCCCGACATCATGCGCTTCCTCGACACCAAGCGCGAGAACGCCGACGAGAAGATCCGCATCAAGACGCTCTCGCTCGGCGTCGTGATCCCGGACATCACGTTCGAGCTCGCCAAGAACGACGAGGACATGTACCTGTTCTCGCCGTACGACGTCGAGCGTGTCTACGGCGTGCCCTTCGGCGACATCTCGGTCACCGAGAAGTACCGCGAGATGGTCGACGACCCTCGCATCAAGAAGACCAAGATCAACGCGCGCAAGTTCTTCCAGACCCTCGCCGAGATCCAGTTCGAGTCGGGCTACCCGTACATCATGTTCGAGGACACGGTGAACAAGGCCAACCCGATCAAGGGCCGGATCAACATGTCCAACCTCTGCAGCGAGATCCTGCAGGTGAACACGCCGACCACGCTGAACGAGGACCTCTCGTACGACCAGATCGGCAAGGACATCTCGTGCAACCTCGGGTCGCTGAACATCGCGCTCGCGATGGACTCGCCCGACTTCGGCCAGACCGTCGAGACGGCCATCCGCGCCCTCACCGCGGTGAGCGACCAGAGCCACATCCGCTCGGTGCGCTCGATCGAGGACGGCAACGACCGTTCGCACGCGATCGGCCTCGGCCAGATGAACCTGCACGGCTACCTCGCCCGCGAGCGCGTGTTCTACGGCTCGGAGGAGGGCATCGACTTCACGAACATCTACTTCTACACGGTGCTGTTCCACGCGCTGCGCGCGTCGAACAACATCGCGAAGGAGCGGGGTGTGACGTTCGAGGGCTTCGAGGACTCGGCGTACGCGTCGGGTGAGTTCTTCGACAAGTACATCGACCAGGTCTGGGAGCCGAAGACCGCCAAGGTCAAGGAGATGTTCGGCGCCCACCACATCCCGACGCAGGACGACTGGCGCGAGCTGAAGGCGTCGATCCAGCAGTACGGCATGTACAACCAGAACCTGCAGGCGGTGCCGCCGACCGGCTCGATCTCGTACATCAACAACTCGACGGCGTCGATCCACCCGATCACGTCGAAGATCGAGATCCGCAAGGAAGGCAAGCTCGGCCGCGTCTACTACCCGGCGCCGTTCATGACGAACGACAACCTGGAGTACTACCAGGACGCGTACGAGATCGGCTACGAGAAGGTCATCGACACATACGCCGCCGCGACGCAGCACGTGGACCAGGGTCTGTCGCTGACGCTGTTCTTCAAGGACACCGCCACGACCCGCGACATCAACAAGGCCCAGATCTACGCCTGGCGCAAGGGCATCAAGACCATCTACTACATCCGCCTGCGCCAGATGGCCCTCGAGGGCACCGAGGTCGAAGGCTGCGTCAGCTGCACGCTCTGAGCGGCTGATCAGGGATTTCGAGAGAGAAAGAACGATGACGGAGACGCTCAAGCTCCTGGATCACGTCCAGGCCATCAACTGGAACCGCATCCAGGACGAGAAGGACGTCGAGGTGTGGAACCGCCTCACGGGCAACTTCTGGCTGCCGGAGAAGATCCCGCTGTCGAACGACATCCAGTCGTGGAACACGCTCACGCCGGAGGAGCAGCAGCTCACCATGCGCGTGTTCACCGGGCTGACCCTGCTCGACACCGTGCAGGCGACCGTCGGCGCGGTGTCGCTGATCCCCGATGCGGTCACCCCGCACGAGGAGGCCGTCTACACGAACATCGCGTTCATGGAGTCGGTGCACGCCAAGAGCTACTCGTCGATCTTCTCGACGCTGTGCTCGACGCAGGAGATCGACGAGGCGTTCCGCTGGTCGGTCGAGAACCCCAACCTGCAGCGCAAGGCGCAGATCGTCATGGAGTACTACCGTGGCGACGAGCCCCTCAAGCGCAAGGTCGCCTCGACCCTGCTCGAGAGCTTCCTGTTCTACTCGGGCTTCTACCTGCCGATGCACTGGTCTTCGCGGGCGAAGCTGACGAACACGGCCGACCTGATCCGCCTCATCATCCGCGACGAGGCCGTGCACGGCTACTACATCGGCTACAAGTTCCAGAAGGGGCTCGAGAAGGTCGACCAGGCCAAGCGCGACGAGATCAAGGACTACACGTTCTCGCTGATGTACGAGCTCTACGACAACGAGGTGCAGTACACGCAGGACCTCTACGACCAGGTCGGCCTGACCGAGGACGTCAAGAAGTTCCTGCACTACAACGCCAACAAGGCCCTCATGAACCTGGGCTACGAGGCGATGTTCCCCTCGAGCGTCACGGCCGTGAACCCGGCGATCCTCTCGGCCCTGTCGCCGAACGCCGACGAGAACCACGACTTCTTCAGCGGGTCGGGCTCGTCGTACGTCATCGGCAAGCACGAGCAGACCGAGGACGAGGACTGGGACTTCTAAAGCACCGGTTCTCGTCCGGCCCGGAAAAGGGCTGATGGGAGGCCCGGATCTGCAGGTTTCTGCAGATCCGGGCCTCTTTTTGTGCCGCCTTCCTGAGAACAGAGGAGGACGGATATGGACGTCAGCAGTCGTTGGGTGTGGCACGCGGGTGGCACGCCCGCACCTTCCAGGAGAGAGCGGGGTGGTGAGCTGCTCCAGCAGGACGCGGAGTCCTTCGCCGGTGGTGAAGTCGGGAAGCGGTTCAGATGAAGGCTCTCTCATGAGGTCAACTCCTTAGGACGAGGTGACCAATAGGTGTGTGACGGCGACCCCAAATTCTCTTCGCGGCACGGAATCGATCCTTTGCACTCGGGCGACGGGTCTGCCATGAGTGTTGCTCTTCGCTCACGCTCGACCATCACCACCTCCGCCAGTGGACATGCCGCAGCGAACTCGCGGCCTACAGCTTTGGCCGACTGCCGCTGGCGTAAGTTGGTCATGACCTTCGCGAACCCGTGGCAGGTCTTGCGAGCGTCGTCCCGTATCGCCTCTATAGCCATGCGCTACTCCTTCCCAGGGCTCCCACAAGATGCGGACGGCCTTGCGACCATGTGGTGCGCCGGGAAGATCAGCGGAGCGAGGACGGATGGCGGACGGAGGGCCGACCGTCAGGCTCCACAACGAACCCGACGTGTCTGCTTCGGTCTACTGGCCTGCGGCGCATCCGTCGAGATGCACATGACGAACGTGAGCCCTTCGTCGAGAATCACGGTTCATGCGGCGAGTGGCGGTAAGAGACGCCGAGGCGGCCAGCCAACGGTAGTTCCCGAGAATCTGATGAGCAAGTTCGTTGGGACAACGACGTCGGATCGAGCTCCGTGCGGTTGATTGGGATAACGTGGCCTTGTCAATCCTCAGCAACCGTGTGTGGCGTGCGCCGGTACTGCGTGGGCGTGGTGCCGTAGCGACGACGAAACCAGTGGGACGCGACGCGCGGATCGTTCCATCCAACATCGTTCGCGGCACGCATCACTGAAAGATCTGTTTCTTCTATGAGCCGCGTGAACTCTGTGAGCCGGAGTTCAGTGAGCAGGCGCATCGGTGCGGCGCCGGCGTGCTGTACGAACAAGCGGGTGAGGTGGGTTCGTGAAAGCGAGAGTTCTCGTGAGAGTGCCGCAATAGTCCACGGTTCTGCGATGCGCCTGCGGAGCAACTGGATTGCCCGACCGATGTAGCCGATAGATCCAGTGTCGGTCAGTCGTCCACTAATGGGCGTCCACGGGGCTGGGGGAGTGGCTGGCGCCGCATTCAAGAAGGCCCGCAGCACCAGCCTCATCCATCGTGCGAGAAGCTCGAGAGTGTGAGTTGCGACGACTTCGGGTGATTCGGCTTTGCTGCGTATGACGCTCATCTGTCGCCATAGCGGTTCGGCCTGTTGCAGTGTGGCGACGCCCGGTGCAAGGACAATCGCGCGACCGTCCCACTCGAGGGGGTGCACTCCTCGGAGCACTCGATCCGCATCGGGGAGAAACCATGCCATCTGTGTGCGCCAGAACTGTTCGTCGGCGTAGATGGCCCAGATTCGTGCTGTGGGTGCTGGCCAAACTCGGCACCACTTGCCGGTGCCGAGTGCCAGCGACATGCCCGGGCGCAGGATGTGCATGCTCTCTGCGGTCTCGAAGGCGCAAGAGCCCTCGACGACATTGATCACCTTCACATGCCGGAAAACGGTACGGCTTGACGGAATCGTGCGCACCATCTCGATGGCCGCGATGTCACCTGGTATCTGGATCGCTGGGTAGGAGAGCGTGACCCCGAGCGGCGGAGGGAGCGGCAGGTCATGCCTGGCCTCGAATGAGTCCTCTCGCGTAGCCGCGAAGCGGCGCACGGCGCGCTGTCAGCGGTCGGTGAGCGCGAGCACTGTCAGGGCAGTGGCGAGCTTGGTAGTCGAGAAGGCGTTCATGATGGTGTCGCGAGTCCAGGGGTTGATCCGCTCGGGATTGCGGTAGCCGCGCCAGAAACCGAAAACCCGCTGGCCGTCGATATCGAGCGCGATCGACGCGCCCAGCTCTTGGTTGCCGTCGAGCTTGCTCTCGAACAGTTCTCTGATGTCAGCGAATGAATCGGTCGCGGTACGTTCTCTGGTCATGGTGTGCTCACTTTCTGTTGGGCGATGAAGAGTTGCCCGTTGATACGTCTGCTCAGGTGGGGTATGTTCGGTCAGTTCAGATAGGGGCGCAGCACGGTGAGGCAGAGTCCCAGACGGTTTTCTCCTTTGCGGGGTCGTCCCAGCCGAGAAAACATGAAGGCCACCACCTGAATTGCGGCACCAGAAGCGTTCCATATCCCGATAGTGTCCCGCATCCTGCTGTGCACTGCCCTGGGTTCTGCGAGACGTTGGCTTCGGGCTCACCGACATAGCCCACGCCGCGAGTGTACGAGATGCGGAGTGGCCCAGTAGTGTGCTGCGGCCGCTGAGGAGGTATGCCCCGGGCGGACCATCCTTTCTCCCCACGGGCGTCGGCGCGCTGTTCGGCCTCAGCAGGTCGATGATTGTTCAGCCCCTTTTCCGGAGCTGAACTGATCTCACTGCACGTTCTTCCTGAGCCACGGCATGGGATCGATGGGGCGACCGTTGATGTCGACCTCGAAATGCAGGCAGGATCCGAAGACGTAGCCGGTGGAGCCGACGTCGCCGAGATACTGGCCGGGAGCGACGCAGTCCCCGACTTCTACCGCGCGGGTCCCGCCGTTCAGATGTGAGTAGAGGGTGCTGACTGTCTCTCCGTTGAACAGGCTCTCGACCTGAATGCTCACGCCGTAGCCACTGTTGCTCTCGGTTGAGAGCGAAACACAGCCTTCGACAGCCGCATAGATGGGCGTCCCGACTGACGCCGCGAGATCTTGACCCATGTGCGAGCGACCCGGACGAGAGGCACCGAACCCGTCGCTGACCGAGTAGGTTCCGGAGGGTAACGGCATGAGAACCTGTTGAGCTGTTGGCAGGTTCACAGCTGTCGAGAGGGGCCGGCCAGATGCGACGGCGGCAGCGATCGCCTGCGCGCGCGACGCGGCGATCTCCTTCTCTGTCGTTGCGGAGAAGTCCCCGCGAGGCAAGACCTCGACCCGGATGTTTTCGCCTGCGGTGTAGGACTGTGCGTCAACGGTGGCCGCGGCCTCTACCTGCTCCGGTTCTGCGTCGGATATTCCCGGAAGGGCGGCGCCGGTGATCAACACGCTGACGGCGAGGACGGCTCCGAGTGCCTTCGCTCGAGCCCACGAGCTCCGGGCGCGCGGGCGGTGGGGAGGTGTCGCAGACACTGCCTGTACGGGGGCTTCAGTTCCGTGCCGCGGGATGACGGGGGCATGGCGGGTCGTCGGAGCTTCCTGTGACACCGGGCGGCCTTGGCCGCGGAGATCGCGACGAAGGAGGGGGCGATCGGGGAAGCCGGGGTCTGTCGACGTCGTCGTCGCCTTTTCGGATGCGCGCTCGGGTAACCCAGAAATGATCGTGATCCTTCCGGTAGAGCAGAATACTTATCTCGATCGCAGACCCGATCGTTACTGATCTGTAACGGTAGATAGTCCGATTCGCTTAGGTCAAATTGGGATGCGCTTTCACAGCATCTGCTTAGAGAGCTGGATCCGCGTACATGGAGGAGACTCAGAAGGTCGGCACGGTACCCTTGGGGAGATGATCTCCTCGGCTCAAGTGCAACCCTCAAGGGTGCTCAGTGAGCAGCTTCTGATAACGAGGATCATTACGGCAGTCGGCTTGGCTCTCCTCCTGCTTCTGGGGGCAGCGGGTGCATCGCATTCCGAGAGTGAAGGGGCCTCGTCTTCACTACTCGTGGCGAGCACACTCCTCGATCCGCACGTTGCTTCGGGAGAGACCGGGAGTACCGTCGACGAGCACCTGGAAGCCGCCGATGCCTCGATGGCGGGGGTCCTCGTCGGGGCAGCGCTGTGCGCCCTCGGCATGTTGTGCGGACTTGTCCTCGTGATCTTTGCTCGGATGGTTTCGCGCCACCGGGGGGTCGCATATCTCGCCCCTCGATGGATGGCACTCTCACTCGTCCCGGTGCGCATCATCGTTGCTCGGGCCGGCACATTGTCGCTGGCACAGTTGGGTCTTTCCCGAACCTGATATTTGGCATGCCGTCTCGTGTGGACGGCTCCGTGCACCCGGGTACCTGCCCGGTGCCTGTTCCATGCCGATTGTTCTTGTTTGGAGTACTGGATGAACCCTTCTGGAAAGCCGCGCGATCCCGCTTTCAACTGGCGGCCGATCCTGATTAGCGCGGGGATCGTCGTCGCCCTTGTCGTGGCCGCGATCATCTATGTGGTGATCAACAGCCAAGGCCCGACCGCCCCTTCAGCCGAGATACCGGACGGGCAGACAGCCCCGCCTCCCGCGGTTGTTGACGCTAGTTCGCACATCCTCGACGACGGTGGGGAGGGTGCTGTCGAGGTCGTGGAGTTCCTCGATTTCGAGTGCGAGGCCTGCGGGATGTTCTACCCGATCGTGGAGGAATTGCGGGTCAAGTACGCGGGGGAGATCACCTACGTGGTGCGGTACTTCCCGCTTCCCGGGCATTTCAACTCACAGAACGCGGCGTTGGCCGCGGAGGCTGCTGCCCAGCAGGATCGGCTGGAGGAGATGTACAGCCGACTGTTCGAGACGCAGACGGAGTGGGGCGAGGCTCAGGAATCCCGTGCTGATCTCTTTCGGGGTTTCGCTGAGGAGATCGGCCTGGACATGGCTGCGTACGACGCTGCCATCGCGGATCCCGCCACATTGGAACGTGTCGAGTTCGACTTCAACGCGGGGCAGGAGCTCGGCGTCAATAGCACGCCGACATTCTTCCTCGAGGGTGAGCAGGTCGATTTGCAGCAGCTGGACGATCTCGAGAATGCCATTGAAGCAGCGGTGAACGGTGGCGAGTAATGCGGACAGGACTGTCGCATAGACGAGTGATCATCGTCGGCAGCGGTCAGGCCGGTCTCGCCGTGGCGGCCGCCCTAATCACGAAAGGGCTGCAGCCCCAGCAGGATTTCGTCGTGATCGACGAAGCTCCACCAGGCGTGCGCAGCTGGGCTTCCCGGTGGCACTCGATGGTGCTTCTTAGCCACGCCTCTCACAGCGCTCTGCCGGGCCTGCCCTTTCCGGGCGATCAGCGACGTCGGCCGCGTGCCGACGAGATGATCGAATACCTCAGCGATGTCGAGGGCGATCTCGGCGTGAAGACCCTCTGGGGTGTCCGGGCGACAGGTGTGGAGCGGCGCGGGTCCGGCTCGGTCTTGCACCTGTCGACCACGGAAGGCGAGGTGCAGACCCGAAACGTCGTGTGCGCAACGGGTGCCGCCACACATCCGCGCACCCCGACATGGGCGGCGGAGCTTCAGGTGCCCGGGGTTGTGCTGCACAGCAGCGAATATCTGTATCCGCTGCAGATTCCCACGGACGATGTGCTCATCGTCGGCGGCGGGAACAGTGGTGTGCAGTTGGCCCATGAACTCGCACCGTCGCATGCGGTGACCTTGGCTGTTCGCACGGCTCGTAGGCACCAGCAGGCATCGCGGTACCTGCGCAGGCAACTCTTTGCCCGGGGGTCGCGACCGGAGCCGGTATTCGGGGACAGCTACGAACAATTGCGTGATGTTGGCGTCAGCATCTGCCCTGCAGTGGCAAAGGCGGGGAGGAGCGCTGTCACCTTCGTCGACGGAACAGTGGCAACGCCGGGGTCCGTGATTCTCGCGACCGGATTCGACCCTGGTGACGACTGGCTACCGGATGACGCCCGGACCGATTCTCCCCAGCGGACGATGACCGGGCTGCCGGGATTGTTCGTCGCCGGGATCCCCCAGTACGGCGGTGGGGGCTCGGACACCATCTCAGGGGTCCGGCGGGATGCCACGACCATCGCCCTTCGCATCATCGAACGCCCATGAAGAAAGCAGAATCCATGAGATCCATCCACCGTCGAGGGCTTTCGACCTCTCGAACGTCGGATAGGCGCGGCCGTGGCTTCGCCGCGTTTGCTAGCTTGTCTGCCCTGCTGATCATCGGCGGAACCGTGTTCGGCACGGCGAGTCCCGCCGCCGCTCACGACGAACTGCTCTCCACCTACCCCGAAGCCTCCGCAACCACACCTGGTGTCCCGGCGGAGATCTCCCTCACTTTCACAGGTGAGCCGCAGGGGCTTGAGGGTGCGACGGTGATCGAGGTCCTCGCGGAAGATGGCAGCAACCTCGCCAACGGCGCCCCCGAGGTCCTCGAGGCGACGGTCACACAGGACCTGTCCGACGGGTCGGTCGTCGGCGAGGTCACGGTGAGGTGGCGGGTGGTGTCCAGCGACGGGCATCCGATCAGCGACGAGTACACGTTCATGGTGGAGCCGACGGGGACGCTGACGAGCAGCCCCACCCCCACGAGTAGTCCCACGCCGGTGAGTAGCCCTTCTCCATCGGAGGAGGGTACGGAGACCGCGACGCCGAGTGCTGCGTCCGGGAACGGAGACATCCACAGCCAACCGAGCGCGGATCTCGCGGCCCTCCCCATTCTGGTCATCACCGGGGGAGTTGCCCTCCTGGGCAGCTCAGCACTGCTGATGGTCATGGCCGGTCGTAACCGGCGCCGTCGTGATCGTGCGGCACAGCAGGGAAAGGAGAACACTGATGAGTCCTAACCGGGCGCGATATCTCGCGGTGACTGCCCTTGTGGCGGCGGGGATCGTGGTGATCGATCAGGCCACGAAGGCGGCTGCTCTCGCGACGCTGAGCGAGGAGACTCGTATCCCGCTCCTGGGTGACCTGTTCGGCCTCCAGCTCGCGTTCAATCCGGGTGCGATCCTCTCCCTCGGGTCCGGGTTTACTGGCGTGATCACCCTGGTCGGAGTCGGAGCGGTGGTCTGGGTGTTTCTCGCGGCGAGCCGTGCACGCACGGCAGAGTTCGCGGTGGCGTTCGGGTTCATCCTGGGCGGCGCACTAGGGAACTTGATCGACCGGCTGTTCTCACCACCCGGGTTCGGCGTCGGGCATGTGACCGACTTCCTCGCCTACGGGAACCTGTTCATCGGGAACCTCGCCGACATCGCCCTCGGTATCGGCGTCGTCCTCCTTCTCGGGGTGACCTGGACCCGACGGCGCACGGTCGAGCCGGCTCGCTCGGCACGAGTGGAAGCAGGTGCCGCATGAGCGCGAAGCAACGCACCCCGTCCACCTTCCAGCGCAATGCTCTGGCACCGGGACTGTTGGGTGCGGCCGTGCTGTTCACCGCTCCGCTGTGGACGAACGGCGGTCTGTTCCAGGTGGTGCTGTTCGTGACAGCGATCCTCGCAGCGATCGTGGCCTGGTTTGCCGGGCAGGCACGCCAATGGTGGTGGATTCCTGTGTTCGTCGCGGTCCTCGTGCTGTGGAACCCGGTCGTGCCCTTCCCGTTCACAGGTCCGGTCTGGGCGGCGGCGCAGCCGGCTGCGGCCATCGTTTTTCTGGTCGCGGGGGCACTGATCAAGGTGCGTCGACCATGACCTGCCGGATCATGGTCGCTGTCGTCGCGGTACTCCTGGGTGCCATCGCTCTGACGGGGTGCGCCGCGAGCGACTCCCTGGCGCAGCAGTACCAGGAGGGGGATGAGAAGGGGTACATCTCTGGGGACTTCCAGGTGCAGGAGATCGCAGCGGGAGAGCGGGGCGACCCGGTGGCCTTCGAGGGTGTCACCGAGACCGGGGAGACAGTCTCCGGCGACGACTACCGAGGCGAGGTGCTGGTCGTGAACTTCTGGTACGCCGCCTGCGGACCGTGCATCGTCGAAGCGCCGATGCTGGAGGAGGTGTGGCAGGAGTACCAGGACCAGGGCGTGTCCTTCCTTGGCGTGAACACCTACGACCAGCCCGCCACAGCGCTCTCCTTCGCCAGGGACAACAACGTCACCTACCCCAGCGTGATCGACGTCAATGACGGCAAGGTCAAGTTGGCGTTCGCGCAGGTCACCCCGATCCAGGCGACTCCGACGACGCTCGTGGTCGACCGGGAGGGGCGGGTCGCTGCGCGGATCATCGGGCAGCTGCAGAGCGCATCCATCCTGTCCACCCTCGTCCGCGACGTCCTTGGGGAATCACCATGAACCCGGGAGATCTCGTCGCAGACGGCGCCCTGTGGGTCGCGGTCCCGATCGCGACCCTTGCGGGCCTGATCTCCTTCGTCTCCCCGTGCGTGCTGCCTCTGGTGCCCGGATACCTCGGGTACCTCGGCGGCACCTCGAGCGGCACCGCCGCACGCGGGTCGACCGGCGCGGCGACGGCGGAGCGCATGCGGCTGCTGCTGGGCGTGTTCCTGTTCATAGCCGGGTTCACTGTCGTGTTCGTTACCGTGACGATCCTGGGCGGGACGTTCGGGTTGTTGCTGCTGCAATATGCGAACGTCCTGACCCGTGTGTTCGGTGTCGTAGTGATCATCCTCGGCCTGGTATTCATCGGGTTCTTCGGGATCGCGCAGCGCACCCTCCGCCCACGCCTGCAGACCCGTGCTGGGCTGCTCGGCGCACCGCTGCTCGGGTTCGCCCTCGGCGTCGGGTGGACACCGTGCATCGGCCCGACGCTCGCCGCGATCCTGTCGGTCTCCTGGAACCTCGGCGACCCAGCTCGGGCGGGCCTCCTGGGCCTGGCCTACTCGCTCGGGCTCGGCCTGCCTTTCCTCGCGCTCGCTCTCGGATGGGGATGGGCATCCCGGTCGGTCGCATTCCTGCGCCGCCACATCCGCACCCTGAACATCGTCGGCGGGGGAATGCTCGTCCTCCTCGGCATCCTGATGGTGACCGGGCTGTGGACTGTCATGATGTCCGCCCTCCAGCAGGTGGTGATCAATGTCCCCCTCCCGCTCTGAGACCATCACCGACGCGCCCGTCGACCCCCTGCGACCCGACGACCACGCCGACGGCAACGACTCTGCCATCGCCCAGCCGACGTTAGGGATCATGGGGTGGGCGAGATGGGCGTGGCGTCAGCTGACCAGCATGCGCACCGCCCTGGTGTTGTTGCTGCTGCTGGCGATCGCCGCCGTGCCCGGATCGCTGTTCCCGCAGCGCAGCGCTGACCCCAACGGGGTGATCCAGTGGCAGCGCGAGAACCCCGAGGCCTATCCGATCGTGGATGCCATAGGGCTGTTCGACGTGTACCTGTCGCCATGGTTCTCGGCGATCTACCTGCTGCTGTTCACGTCGCTGATCGGATGCGTAACCCCGCGCACGAAACACCACTACAAGGCCCTCCGATCCCAGCCTCCCCGCACGCCGGCGCGCCTGTCCCGGCTCGCCGACTATGACGAGCGCACAGTTTCGGCCACCGATCCTGCGGAACGGGCACGCGAGGCGGTCGATGCCGCTGAGAGGCAGCTGCGGCGCACCGGCTATCGGGTGCACCGCTACGACGGCCGCGGGACGCTCTCTGTGTCCGCCGAGCGCGGATACCTGCGCGAGACCGGCAACCTCGTCTTCCACACCGCGCTGATCGGCGTGCTCGTCTCCGTCGGTCTCGGAGGCGGCTTCTCCTACACAGGCCAGCGTGTCGTCGTCGAGGGCACCACCTTCGTCAACGCTCTCAGCGACTACTCCTCGTTCGATGCCGGCCGGTTCATCGACGGCACCGGCCTCGCCCCGTACTCGCTCACCCTTGACGAGTTCCAGGTCACATATCAGCCGCCTGGCACGCCGGGGGCTGGGCAGGCGGGAGACTTCTCCGCCGACGTCACAGTCCGCATCCCCGGTGAGCAGGACCGGGCCGAGAGTGTGATCGTGAACTATCCCATCTCCGTCGCCGGCGACCGCATCCATCTGCTGGGCAATGGCTACGCCCCCACGATCACCGTACGCGATGCGGCCGGAGAACTTGTGTACACCGAGTCGCAGCCGTTCCTCCCGCAGGACTCGAACATGACCTCCCTTGGGATCATCAAGATCCCCGACGGGCTGCCCGAGCAGGTCGGTCTGACGGGGTTCTTCTATCCCACTGCAGGTGTGCTGGACTCCGGCGCTTACACCTCCATCTACGGCGACGTCATCAACCCGCTGCTCACCTTCAACGTGTACAGCGGCGATCTCGGTATCGACGATGGCACTCCGCGATCGGTATACACTCTCGAAACCGGCGGGCTCACCCAGCTCACCGGTGGCACGACGGGAGTGGACTCCATCGAGCTGACCCCGGGGGAGACCGCCGACCTGCCGAACGGGTGGGGCACCGTCACCTGGGAGATCGCGTCGCCTGAGGACCCGGTCAAGCGATTCGCGTCGCTGCAGATCCAGCGCGACCCGACCGCCGGATGGGTGCTGGCCTTCTCAATCTTCGCGATGCTCGGCCTCTTCGCCGGGCTCTTCGTGCCCCGACGCCGCATCTGGATCAAAGCACACCCGACCGACGACGGTGTCCGCCTCGAGTACGCGGGACTGGCCCGCGGCGAAGACCCCACCCTCCGCAAAGCCGTCGTCGACATCGCCGACGCCCACACGGCGGCGCTCACGGGCACCTCCGACTCATCCCCGAAGACGGGAGAGAACCGATGAGATGCCCCGTTGACGGCACGACACTCCCAGCCACCGACCGCTCCCGCGTCGAGATCGACTCCTGAACCCCCCCCGACCGATCACACACCATGAACGACTGGATTCCCGACACACCGCCGACGCTGGGGGCGTTTCTCACGCCAATCCTGCCGCCGGCTCCGGTGCTGCCGGCGCTCGGCCTGCTCATGGCCGTGCTGTACTTGGCCGGTGCCATCCGGCTCTGGCGGCAGCGACGAGGATGGTCGGTGACCCGGACGGTGTGTTTCCTCCTCGGATGCATCGTCCTGGTCGCCGTGACCGGCCTGGCGGTGGAGGGGTACGGGTACCTGCTGTTCTCGGTCTTCATGTTCCAGCAGCTCACCCTGCTAATGGCCATCCCGCCGCTGCTCGTGCTCGGCTCTCCGGGCACTCTGCTGCTGCGCGCCACCCCGCATCGCGGGTTCGGGCGAGTGATCCTCCGTCTCGCTCTGGCCGGGCTGCGCAGTCGCATCGCACGATGGGCACTGAGCCCCTGGGTCGCGATGCCGCTGTTCCTGATATCGTTCTACGGCCTCTACCTCGGAGGTCTCGCCGACCCGATCCTGCAGACCCCGGGCGGGCATCCGCTGCTGGAGATCGCGTTCCTCGCAGCCGGCGTGCTGTTCACCATCCCGATCCTGTCCCACGACCCGCTCCCCGTGCGGATGACGTACCCCGGCCGAGCGATGGACCTGTTCGCCGAAGCAGCCCTCCACGCCTTCTTCGGCGTGTTCCTGATGATGAGCCCGACGCTATTCGTCGAGCACTTCGCCGGCCCCACGAGGTCGATGGGCATCGACCCGCTGGACGATCAGTGGCTCGCCGGAGGCTTGGCCTGGTCCTACGGGGAAGGACCCACCGTGGTGATGCTCCTCTACGTCATGCACCGGTGGTTCCGTGACGACACCACCCGTGCCGCCAAGGCCGACACGTACGCCGATACCCATGGCGATCCCGAGCTCGACGCCTACAACGCCTACCTCGATGCCCTCCGCAAGAAGGACACCTGACCGATGCAACTGTCCCTGACACCCGCGGCCGGTGCCGTGCCCACCGCCGACGTCTCTTCCTCGTCGAGCGGGCTGCCGCTCTGGGCAGCGATTCCCGCCGCGCTCATCGGAGGGCTCGCGCTGAGCCTGGCCTCGCCGCCGGTGGGGTGGTGGCCGCTGGCTCTGCTTGGCGTGACCCTGGCGTTGATCACCCTCGTCGGCCGGAGCATCGGCGGGGCAGCGCTGGTCGGCGCCGGCTTCGGGGGAGTGTTCTTCTTCACCCATCTGATCTGGGTGGGAGAGTTTCTTGGTCCTGTTCCGTGGATTGCTCTTGCCGGTCTGGAGACGATCCTGTTCAGCATCGGTGCCGTCCTGATCGCCCTCGCCTACCGGTGGGCGGCACGACTCCCACATCGGGGTGCAGCGCAGCTGGTCGGGATCCCCCTGCTAGTTGGCGGCCTGTGGGCGGGCAGGGAAGTCGTTCTCGGTTCGTGGCCGTACTCCGGGTTCCCCTGGGCGCGCATCGGGATGACGCTCGTCGAGAGCCCGATGGCGGAAGTCGCCTCCTGGACGGGCGTAACAGGGCTCTCCTTCCTGTTCGTCGCGATGTGCGCCGGCGTCGTGCAGTGGGCGCGCGCCGGCGGGCTCAGATTCCTGCGCGGCACCCTTCCGGCCGCCGCTGTCATGGCTCTCCTGCTCCTCGCCCCGCAGTTCCCGACCTCGCCCGCGGGCACGTTCGAGGTCGGGTGGGTGCAAGGCAACGGCCCGGCGGCATACTTCGACACCCGAGAACCTGGTGATGTGCTCGCCGCACAGGCGCAGGCGACCGCTCCGCTACTTGGACAACCGATGGATCTCCTGGCCTGGCCCGAAGGGGGAGTGGACGACGATCCCCTCGCCGATACCGCCACCGCTGCCACGCTCGACCGCATCGTCCGCGAAGCCGACGCCCCGCTACTGATGAACGCCGCGACCGCGCGGGGAGGGGATGTGTTCAACTCGTCCCTGCTCTGGACCACGCAGCCTGATGAACGCCAGCGGCACGACAAGATCAACCCCGTCCCGTTCGGGGAGTACGTCCCCGATCGCTGGCTATACGAGATGATCGTCCCGGACCTTGTCGGACTGATCCAACGCGAGTACACCCCGGGCACACTCCCGCCGCTGGTCACTGTCGATGACGTCGGAGTCGGGTTGGCGATCTGCTTCGATGTGATCTACGACCAGGTCATATGGGACGGCGCACGCGAGGGGGCCCAGCTGTACGTCTTCCAGACCAACAACGCCGACTTCCGCGGTACCGCGGAGAACCTGCAGCAACTCGCCTTCGCCCGCATGCGCGCGATCGAGACCGGCCGCGCCATCGTCAACGTCTCCACGACCGGCACCAGCCAGGTGATCGCCCCCGATGGGACAACCGTCGCCACCATTCCCGTCGACACCGCCTCCGCAGCGATCACCACCGTCCCCCTGCGTACCGGCCTCACACCTGCCACGATTCTCGGACCCTGGATCAGTGTGCTGGTCCCGGTCGGCGCTCTCGGTGTCTTGACCGCGCTCGGGATCCTCCACCGCATCCGCAATCGCTCGTCCGTATGAAGGAGCTCACCATGCCCGGAACAGAAACGCTCTCCCTCGATGGCATCTCACTGCTGCTGGTGTGGACAGCCATCGCCACCTACGCGCTGGCGTTCGTCGCTTACACGGTCGATCTCGCACAGCGCTCCGCCCGCACGAACCCGGCTCTGGAGCAGCAGCGCACGCCGACCCTTGTCGGCGCCGTTGACCAGGGGTCTCCGAATGCTCCGGCTCTGCCCGCACAGGCGCGGCCGGACGACATCCACGTCCCGCCCGCACAACGCCCGCGGTTGCTGTGGGCGAGGATCGGCACGGCGCTCACCGTGCTCGCCTTCCTCTTCCAGCTCGCCGGGACCATCGCGCGCGGCATCGCCGCAGAGCGGGTTCCCTGGGCGAACATGTACGAGTTCGCGCTCACTGGGACGGTCCTGATCGTCGCCGTCTACCTCCTCGCCCTCCGGCGGTATGACCTGCGATTTCTCGGCGCGTTCCTGGTGGGCATGATCGTGCTGCTGTTGGGCGGTGCCACGCTCAGCTTCTACGTCGAGGTCGTCCCGCTGATGGACCCGCTCAAGAGCATCTGGCTCGTCATTCACGTCTTCGTTGCCTCCCTCGCCACCGCCCTGTTCGCCCTCGCTTGCGGTCTCTCCGTCACGCAGCTGCTGCAATCCCGCCGTGAACGTCGCGCGAGCATTTCCCCTGAATCCGCAGGGCAACGCGGCGGGTTCCTGCGTACCCTGCCCTCCGGCGAGGTGCTCGAGACGCTCGCCTATCGGTTCGTGATCGTCGGCTTCATGTTCTGGACCTTCACTCTGATCGCCGGAGCGATCTGGGCGAACGACTCCTGGGGACGCTACTGGGGCTTCGACACCAAGGAGGTCTGGACATTCGTGATCTGGGTGCTCTACGCCGGGTACATCCACGCCCGCGCCACCCGCGGCTGGCGAGGCAACCGCTCAGCCTGGCTGTGCATCATCGGATTCGCCGCCGTGCTGTTCAACTTCACCGTCGTTAACGTGTACTTCCCCGGCCTGCACTCCTACTCCGGCCTCACCTGACCCGCTCCGGCACCACCACCGCGGCCGAAGTCGCCGACGTTTGATCGCCTCGATGAAGGGAAATCCGCTATGCCGCCGATCGACCAGTGGGTCACGTTCGAACCCCTCACCGGCTCACCCGTCGCCATCGCCGCCCTGCTGCTCGCGGCGCTGTACCTGCGAGGAGCGATCTGGATGTGGCGACGCGGGCGCCGTTGGGCGATCGCCCGCACAGCATCGTTCCTGATCGGGTGCGTCCTGATCTTCGCTATCACGATGTTCGGTGTGAACCGTCTCGCAACGGAATCCATCACAGCGCTGGTGTTCCAGCAGATCACCCTGCTGACCGTCGTTCCGCCGCTCCTCATCGCAGGGTCACCCGGGCTGCTGCTCCTGCGCAGCACACCGCACACCGGCCTCGGGCGTCTCGTCCTCCGTGCTGCACACGGGGGACTGCGCTCACGATTCTGGAGCGCGGCACTGCACCCTGTGGTCGCCATCGTCATTGCGATACTGCTGTACCCGGTCCTCTACCTGACCGACGCGATCAGCGTCATCATGCGCATCCCCTTCGGCCACGACGTCCTGCTCGTCGTCATCCTCATCCTCGGCATCGTCTCGGCAACACCGCTATGGTCCTCCGATCCGCTACCGCGCCAACCCTCCTTCGCCGCACGATTCATCGACATCGCAGTCGAGATCCAGATCCACGCCATTTTCGGCCTCATCCTCCTTCGTACCGCCACGCCGCTGTTCAGCGCATACGCCACCCCCACAGGCAGCCATGACCCCGTCATCGACCAGGCGATCGCCGGCACGCTGGTATGGACCTACGCGGAGCTGCCGATGTTCGTAGTGCTCATCGTCTGCCTGTCCCGCTGGCGAGCCCGCGACGTGCGCACCTCGAGACAGCGACAGAAAGCCGAGGACGCCGAACTCGACTCTTACAACGAGTACCTCGCCAGCCTCTCCCGAAGACGGAACGAGAGCTAGCTTCCTGCGCGTCGCAACTCCCTCATCCCCGCTCTCGCACCCACCTCTGGAGGAAAATGCCCCGTACAACGCTCACATTTGGCGGCCTGCTCATTTCCGTCGGAATCATCTCCTACGCCGTGACCGGCTTCATCAGCTGGACGGCGCTGATCCCCGCCTTCCTCGGAATGCTCATCGTGATCTGCGGGCTCATCGCGCTCAAGAACACTACGAGCGGGCTCTCGATCGCACTCGTGATATCGGTCCTCGGAGTCCTCGGAACCAGCATGAACGTACTGAAAGTCGGCGAGCTCATCTCCGGCCAAGCCGAGTGCCCGCTGGCCATTGGGGCCAGCACCGTGACGTTCGTCCTGCTCATCGTCTACATCGTCACCGGTGTCCGATTGTTCCTCACCGCACGGCGAGGGGACAAGGCGGAGGCAACGACTGCCTGAGCGCCGCTAGACCCTACTTTCGAAACAGCACCGATCTCTCCGGGTATATCGCGACGATCTCGAGTCCGTCGACAGTCCCCGTTCAGCGGACAGACCCAGTCTCGGTGCTGCGGACGCGTTGGATGCGGAGGCTGTTGTAGACGACGAGCACGGAGGACAAAGACATCGCGGCCGCGGCGATGAGGGGGTTGAGGAGGCCTGCTGCGGCGATGGGGATCGCGGCGATGTTGTATCCGAAGGCCCAGCCGAGGTTGGTGCGGATCGTGCGGAGTGTCTTGCGGGAGATCGCGATCGCGTCGGGGATGACGTGGAGGTCGTCGCGGACGAGGATGATGTCGGCGGCCTTGAGGGCGATGTCGGTCCCGGAGACGAGCGCGAGGCCGAGGTCGGCGGTAGCGAGAGCGACGGCGTCGTTGATGCCATCGCCGACCATCGCCACCTTCTCCCCTGCCGCTTGGAGTTCACGGACGACGTCGGCCTTCTGGGCGGGGGCGACACCGGCGTGGACGCGTTCGATGCCGAGCTCGGCGGCGATGCGGGCGCCGGCGGCGGGACTGTCCCCGGTGAGGAGAACGGTGGTGAGGTCCTGCGCGCGCAGCGCACTGATGGCGTCGGCGGCGCCGGGTTTGATGGTGTCGGCCAGGGCCAGTAGCCCGATTAGGTGTCCGTCGCGGGCGACGAGGGCGACGGTGTGCCCTTGTTCGTGGGCGTCGGCGAGCGCAGTGGCGGCGGGGGTGAGGTCGATGTCGTGTTCGCGGAGGAGGTCGGCGTTGCCGATGAGGAGGGTGCTGCCGGCAATGCGGGCGGTGGCGCCGAGACCGGGGAGCGCGGTGAAGTCTTCCAAGGAGTGCAGGTCGGTGACGTGAGCGCGGGCGGCGTCCTGGATGGCGCGAGCGATCGCATGCTCGGAGCCCTGCTCGACGGACGCGGCGAGGCGCCAGAGTTCGTGCTCGGGGATTCCGAAGGCGGTCGCGGTCTCGACGGTCATGCGGCCGGTGGTCAGGGTGCCGGTCTTGTCGAGGACAACGGTGGTGATGGTGCCGGAGGCTTCGAGGGCGTCATGGCCTTTGATGAGGATGCCAAGGGTCGCGGCCCTGCCGATGCCGACCATGAGCGCGGTGGGGGTCGCCAGACCCAGGGCGCAGGGGCAGGCGATGATGAGGACGCTGATCCCGATGCCGAATGCCTGCGCGAACGGGGTTCCGGTGAGCGTCCAGGCGACAGTGACGATGATCGCGAGGGTGATGACGGCGGGCACGAACCAGGTGACGATGCGGTCGACGAGGTTCTGCACGCGCGCTTTACGTGCCTGTGCCTGTTCGGTGAGGGCCGCCATCTGCGCCAGCTGCGTGTTCGCGCCAACCGAGGTCGTGGTCACTTCCAGCCGGCCGTCGGTGCTGATCGTGCCGCCGGTCACCGATGCGCCGGGGCCGACCGGGACGGGGACGGGTTCTCCCGTCATCATGCTCGCATCGACCGCGGCTGTGCCCGCACGGACAGTGCCATCGGCGGGGATGATCTCCCCCGGGAGGACGACGAAAATGTCGCCGATCCGCAGCGCCGTGGCGGGCTCAATCGCCTCGACGCCGTCGCGGACGACCCGGACGTGGGTGGCGGCGAGAGCGTTCAGCGCCCCGAGCACGTCTCCGGCCTTACGGCGGGAGCGGGTCTCGAAGTAGCGGCCGGCGAGCTGGAACGTCGTCATGCCGGCGGCGACGTCGAGATAGATCGAGTCCGCGCCTGCGGGGGTGACACCGAACCCGAGCCAGTAGCCGGCGGCTTCCGTGGTGCCGAACCCAAGCAGCAGGGTGAGTATCGCCCACCCGAACGAGGCGGCGATGCCGAGGGAGACAAGGGTGTCCATGCTGACCGCGCCGTGACGGAGGTTGCGGAGCGTAGCCCGGTGAAACGGCCACGCAGCCCAGGTCACGATCGGCAGCGCCATCAGCACGCAGACCCATTCCCAGCCGGGGAACCGCCACCCGGGGACGAGCGCGAGGACGATGGTGATGTCCATCAGTGGCACGGTGAGCAGAGCGGAGACCGCCAGGCGGCGGCGCAGGGAGGAGATCCGCACCTCGGTGGCGCGCGCGGACCAGGCGTCGTCGCTGCCGTCGCGCAGGTGCGCACCGTATCCCGCGTTCTCGACCTGACGGATCGCCGTGGGCACCTCACTGTCGGGGAGCCCTGTGATGATGGCGCGTTCGGTGGCGTAGTTGACGCTCGCGGTCACGCCGTCGAGCTTGTTCAGGGCCCGTTCGACGCGTCCGGCGCACGCGGCGCAGGTCATGCCTGAGACGTCGAGTTCGACAGGCGCAGCCGACGTTCGTCTGGCTCTGGTGTCAGAGATCGTCATGGTAGTGGCTCCTCCTGGGTCGCCGGTCTCGGGCCGGGACGAGATGCCTCGCGTTCGGTGAGCTGGTTGAGCATCCGGTTGTAGGCATCGAATTCATCATCCCGTCCGGTGTCGAGGTGGCGGTCTTTCCGACGGGCTTCGCGGGCGTCTTGGCGGCTCCATTGGATGGCGAGGGCGACGATGACGATCATCAGCGGGATTTCTCCGCCCGCCCAGGCGACACCCCCGCCGAGATACTGCTGCGCCTGCAGGTCAGCCCAGGGAAGGTCGAGTCGCAGGTAGAAGTCTTCGGCGATGATCTCGGGGGTGGTCATCAGGATTACTCCGAAGAAGGCGTGGAACGGCATCGCCGCGAGAACGTAACCGAGTTTGCCGATGTGCGGCAGGGGTCGTGGGGGGCGGTCGACGCCGATGATGAGGCTGTAGTAGAGGTAGCCGACGATGAGGAAGTGCAGGTTCATGAGCTGATGCGCCCAATGGAACCGCATGTACTCGCCGAAGATCCCCGTGAAGTACAGGCCATAGTATGAGCCGACGAAGAGGATGAAGACGATCAGCGGGTTGTAGAGGAAGCGCAGCACCCGCCACTGCAGCACCCAGGTGATCCAGTCGTGAAGACCTGCCGGCTTGTTCCGGTCGGAGCGGCTCGCGCGCAGCAGCAGGGTGACGACGCCGCCGAGGACGAGGAGTCCGGGGGCGAGCATGTTCAACGACATGTGCACGATCATGTGCACCCCGAAATCGGGGGCGGAGTACTTCCCGAACCCGGAACTGGTCGCCACGATTACCACGGCCCATCCGGCCAGCCAGGCGGTCGTTCGTCCGATGGGCCACGTGTCTCCACGACGGTGCAGCGTACGCACCGCGACCAGGTAGACGGTGATCGCCGCGGCCGCGATGCCGAGGAAGAGGAGGTTGGGTCGCCACTGTCCGAACAGCACCAGTAGGGTCGGCGCGTCGGGCACCTCGAAGCCCATGAAGACCTGGCCGATACTTGTCGGCACGAAGTATTGCGGCGGGGGCTGCCGAGTCATCGCCACTCCTGTGCCGATCCACCCGGCCACCGCCACACCGCACACGGTCAGAAGAACTGTGAGGGCGCCGGCGCGCATTCGGCCGCGTCGGGCTTGCCACCATCCGTATGACATGGCCCCGGTGAGGACAGCCAAGCACGCACCACCGGACAGAATCAGCCATCCCGTCACCGAACCGGTGATGGGAGAACCAGCGAGCTTGAACACTCCGATAACCGCATCGCTGACGATGATCAGCGGCAGCGCGATGATTCCGAGCAGGAACAGGCGACGCAGCGTTTCCGGGGGTACAAAGCGCCCGGAAGCGACGCGCAGGCCGGAGACACAGACTGCGCCGAAGAACGCGTACACCGCGACGGTCTGGAAGACCGCGGCATCGCCGCCGAAGTCGTGGTCAGGGCCGACCAGAACCTGCCCGGTGACCACCGGCGCAAGAATTCCGATCGCGGATACCCACAGCGGGATGAGCAACCCTGTCCATCGGTCCGCGAAGTACGACGCGAACAAGACGATCAGCGCCGCCATGAGGCTGATCGTCCAAGCTTTCGGCGCATCGCTGGCGTCCCATAAGAAAGGGAGGGCATAGCTGATGCTGAGCCGCTCCAGCGGGGCGCCGTTGGCGTCGAGTGCTTCAAAGATCACCAGCGCCCCCGCGCAGAGCGCCCAGGCGCCGGATGCGATCCGCAAGACTCTGATCTCGAACCCCTGCGAAAGATACTGTGCTCGCTGAGCGGGGGCGTCGCGCAGGAACAACAGGTGTACGATCGCGCCGACGCTGACCAGGCTCGCAGCATGTGCCGCAACGAGCAGCACCGTGGTGATTACAGCGACGTCAACCCCTGGGTAGCTGACGAAGATCTTCCGGTACGGTGCCTCCCCAAGCAGCACGGCCACCGTGACCGGGAAAGCAATCCCCAGGATAGAGAACCCCAGGATGAGGGACGTGATGGCGCTGCCCCGAACACTCCGGACAGACGTTCTTTTCGTCTTGTGTGGGTCGATTGCAGCGGGAGATGTTTCAGTCATTCTGCGACAGGGATGGCCACGAACTCACTGCGTAGCCGGCTTCCTCGACCGCGCGTTCGACATCGGCGCGGTCGGCTCGCGCCGATGTCGTAATCAAGACGCGTCCGGACACAGCATCAACGTGGGCGCCGAGAACGGTCGGCAGCGCGGTCAGCTCCGCTGTGACGGCGCGTTCGCAGTGCTCGCACGTCATCCCGTTCACCCAGAACTCGAACTCGGCCATGACTGCTCCTCCTGATGCCGGACCACGCCATTAACTCTACATTGTGTCGTAGATGTGAGTGGTGGCGGGGACGGGTTAGGCACGTGCGAGGGCGGCGCGGCGACTGCGGGGTGTCTTCCAGCGGCGGAGGGTGAGTCGATCGGCGCGAAGTTCGAGACCGGGATCGCCTGTGGTGCGTCCCATGGTCGCGAGGGCGTTCGCGAGATGGACGGCGCCGGCGCGGCGGGCGGCGGCATCGTCTGCGATGAGTTCGACCAACAGTAGTGTGGCTCGTTTCAGCGCTCGTCCGGCTGGGAAGCGCTTGGGGAGGCAGAGGGCGTTGATCTCAGCGATCCGCACGGCCCACCCGTGGTGCTGGCGCAGATGAGCGCGCTCATGCTCGATCACCGCCCGAAGCTGCGGGCCGCTCAGCAGTTCCTTGAGGGCCGTGGAGAGGAAGATCTCCGGTGCCCCCGAAGGCACGGCGCATGCGGCAGGCTCCTCAGACTCGAACCAGACGAGGGTGACCCCGTCCGAGTCCTCACGGGACACCGCGACAGGTGCGAGGCGTCCGACCGCTTCCCGCCAGGAATCGGCGAGGGGCTCCGCGGATGCGGAGACCAAGACGATCACCGCCGCGAATATTCCAAGGCTTAGCCAGCCCGCGATCGTCAAGAGCAAGCCTTCGGCGGGGCCGTGCACTTCGACAGCCTCGACACAGCACATCAGCGCAGTCGTGGCAGAGGCGACCGCGCATCCGATGCCGGCGAAGAGGGCGCTGAACCACAGCGTCAGTGCGGTGCGCGGATGGTGCACCTGCCACCTGCCGGCGGTCAGCACGAGCGGTGCGAACAGGAGCATCAGCGCTGCTGCAGCGAGGAAGGAGCCCGTGGCGATCACGTGATCACCTGCGCTTGCGCGAGGTCTTGCCGGTGATCGCGCTGCGGAGCAGGTCGAGGTCCTCCTCGGCGAGGTGCCCGGCGAACTGCAACAGTGCTGCCTGCCGGTCGCCGGCTCCGTCCAGGGCGCTCATCATGGACCGTCCGACATGCTCGTCGCCACTGCGCGCCGCATGGAAGCGGACCTTGCGTGGGGAGTCTCCTGATCGGACGACATCACCCTTCTTCTGCAACCGCTCCAGGGCCGTCATCAACGTCGTGTACGCCGGGATGTGACCGGTGAACACGGCCTGGATATCGCGGGCGCTCATAGGCTCGGCTGCCTCCCAGAGGATGCGCATGACCTCGCCTTCGAGTTCCCCGCGTTCACGCGTGCGCTCACCTGCCATATGACACCTCCACCGTTTAGCCTACCCAGAGTCGAATCCTCGTGACTTCGAAGAGTACGCTCGCAACTCTCACATCAACGCGCGCTGCTGCCGCTCCCTCGACACACCGCTGGCGAGACAGGCGGTCAGAGGTTCATCAGCCAGAGCATGGTCCCCATGCCCGCGGCCATCAGGGCGTGACACAGCGCGTGCATTCGATGCCCTCGGGCTGCGGCCGCGCGATACAGCCACCACAATGCGCTCACGGTGCAGGCGACGATGAAGGCCGCGTTGACGACGCCGGCCCATACGGGAGTCGCCATCAGCGCCATCTCATCACCGCCGCCGTGGTGTCCGGCGTGCGCGGACCCTCCGTCGCCGCCCATGTCCATCCCGGCCATCAGGAGCGGCATTGCTGCGAGCATCCAGATCATCGCCGCATTCAGCACGATGTGCCCGACCAGCTCCACGCGATGCGGGAACCCGTGGGCTCGGGTCAGCGCGGGCAGGAGCGCGAGGGCGAAGATCGCGAACAGAGCGATTTGCGCCCACGTCACCGCATCCAGCACCGCGACCCAGGTCATGAGGATCATCGCGGCGCTCATCACCGCATGGTTGATGTCGATCAGCTCCTCATCTTCCAAGCCCTCCGTGCGCGTGGGGCGGCCGATGCGCCGTGCGATGAGGTCGCCGAGGCAGATGAGGCCGGTGACAAGGAAGACGACGGTGAGGATGAGGTCCCAGGGCGATGCGATCACACCCCCACCTTACTACTACAATATGTAGAGATAATTTGCCGCTGCTCCGAGAGGCCTCCCGATGACCGCCGCCCAGACCGACACCGCAGGCATATCGCCCCGAACCGCGCCGTCACCGAAACGACGCAAGACGAACTGGTACGGCGCGTTCTGGCGCTGGCACTTCTACGGCTCGCTGATCGTCATCCCCGTGCTGTTCGTCCTCGCGGTGACCGGCATGACCTACATGTTCCGCGCGGAAGTGGATGCCTTCACCCACCCGGGAGTGCTCACGGTGACCGTGCTCGAGGCAGCGGAACGGCAGGAGCTGTCCGTGCAGGAAGACGCCGTCCGCGATGCGTTCCCGGACCGGCCGATCCTCTCCGTCGTCGACCAGACCGGCGACCGGGCGACTGTCTTCGTCACCGAACGTGCGGACGGGGTCAATGCGAACGTCTACGTCGACCCGTACACGGCGACGGTGACTGGGGAGTTGACGGCGGATCAGCTGATCTCCGATTGGGCCGAGCGCATCCACGGCGATCTGCTCATCGGCGAGGAGGGCATCGGTGACCGCATCGTCGAATTGGGCGGCAGCTGGGCGATCGTGCTCACCATCACCGGGTTCATCATCTTCTTCCTCGGACGCCGGCCCCGCAAAGCCGCTCAGGCGAAACGCGCCAAGGGTGCACGCATTCGCGGATGGCACGCGATCGTGGGCCTGCCCGTCGGGCTGGGCATCCTCATGCTCGTCGTCTCCGGCCTGCCCTGGACCGGCGTATGGGGTTCGGTCGCACAGCAGGTCGCCTCAGACAACGGCTCGTCCCTGTGGGGCGAGGACCCGGGGGCGGAATCCACGATCGACGAGCTCATCGAAAGCACCAGCGGCACCAACGCCGAAGCCGGCTGGGCCATCGGCAACGGACCGACCGGCACCAGCACGAGCACCGGCACGACACCGATCTCCATCGACGACGCCGTCGCCGCAGCCCGTGCCGAGGGAGTCCCCGAGCCGTACTCAATCATCTACCCCGACGGCGAGACAGGCGTGTTCAGCGTCATGTCGAGCCAGTGGAACGACAACGGCAACCCCGCCGAATCCGAGGTAAGCCTCGAACGCACCATCCACATCGACCAGTACAGCGGAGAGATCGTCGGAACCTACGGATACGACGACTACAGCATCACCGCGCAGGTCGTCTCACAGGGCATCGCCGTCCACGAAGGACGCCGCCTTGGGGTCATCAATACGATCCTGTCGACCCTGTTCTGCCTCGCCGTGATGTTCATGTGCGTGTCTGCGCCGATCATGTGGTGGACCAGACGCGGCACCGCATCCGGCATGGCCGCACCCCGCGCAAAGCTGCCGATCTGGGGGAACTGGCTGCTCGTCGTCGTGATGGTCTGGGGTGTGACACTTCTTGTAGACGGTCGTTACCAGGAAGGAACGACAGGCAGAGATGTCTACGAATCGCAGGAAGTTCACTGAGGAGTTCAAG
>NZ_JBSFPT010000026.1:0-32739 GCF_053588335.1 Microbacterium sp. NPDC003461
CTTCGCGATGTCGTCCAGCACGATGAAGCGCAGCATGTCGCCGCGGGTCTTC
Organism: Microbacterium sp. NPDC003461; assembly: GCF_053588335.1. NCBI lineage: Bacteria > Bacillati > Actinomycetota > Actinomycetes > Micrococcales > Microbacteriaceae > Microbacterium > Microbacterium sp. NPDC003461. Next base: position 53 of record NZ_JBSFPT010000026.1, read on the forward strand.
TTGTCGCGCTTCATGGTGGCCAGCAGCTGCGCCCAGGCGCCCGCCGGAGGCGCGGAGCCGAGGCCGAGGGGGCGACGGTGCGCAACCCGGCCACCGAGCCGGAAACGGCCCGGAGCGGCTTACTGCTCGCGGGGGTCGGGGATCCGGCCCGATCGCATGATGCGGTCCAGCAGTGCGTCGAAGTCCGCGGCGAGCTCCTGCGCCGACTCGCCCGGCCACACGTGCAGCGGCTTCGCGGCGCCCTGCGCCTGCTGCAGCGAGGTGCGCTCGGGCAGCTGGGGCTCGAGCACGAGCGGCCCGAACATGTCCCGCAGCTCCTTGATGCGGAACTGGTGCTCGATCGACTGCGGGCGCACGCGGTTCACGACGATGCCGAGCGGCTGCAGGCGGGGCGAGAGGCCGCGGCGGATCTCCTCGATCGCGCGCAGCGCGCGGTCGGCAGCGGCCACCGAGAACAGCCCGGGCTCGGTCACGACCGCCACGCGGTCGCTCGCGGCCCACGCCGTGCGCGTGAGGGCGTTGAGCGAGGGCGCGCAGTCGATGAGGACGAGGTCGTACTCGCTCTCGATGAGCGCGAGCGCCTCCTCGAGCTTCCACACGTCCTTCACGCTCGGGTGTGGGCCGTCGAAGTTGATCGCCGACGGGCTGCCGATCATGACGTCGATCGTGCCGGGGTGCGCCTTCGCCCAGCCGCTGTGCGTGATGGCCTGACGGACCGTCTTCTCCTTGGGGGAGGTGAGCACATCGGCGACGTTCAGCTTGCCAGCGGCCTGGATGTCCATGCCGGTCGAGACGTCGGACTGCGGGTCGAGATCGACGACCAGCGTCCGCAGCCCACGGGCGAACGCGGCGGACGCGAGGCCGAGGGTCACGGTCGTCTTGCCGACGCCGCCCTTGAGGGAACTGACGCTGAGTACGTGCACGATCCCCACGTTATCGCCCCTATGCTGTGGAGCACGTGCGGACGCCCCGAACCCACGGCCGAAGGAGGCACATGTTCTCGAAAGTCCTCGTCGCGAATCGCGGAGAGATCGCCATCCGTGCCTTCCGCGCGGCCTACGAACTGGGAGCGCGCACCGTCGCGGTGTTCCCCTTCGAGGACCGCGGATCGCTGCACAGGCAGAAGGCCGACGAGTCGTACGAGATCGGCGAGCCGGGCCGCCCGGTCCGCGCCTACCTCGACGTGGACGAGATCATCCGGGTGGCGCTGCACGCCGGCGCCGACGCCATCTACCCCGGCTACGGATTCCTCTCCGAGAACCCGGAGCTCGCGGCTCGCGCCGCCGAGAACGGCATCACGTTCATCGGCCCCTCGGCGAAGGTGCTCGAGATGGCGGGCAACAAGGTCACCGCCAAGGAGCACGCGATCGCGGCCGGCGTGCCCGTGCTGCGCTCCACCGACGCCTCGGACGACGCCGACGCCCTCATCGCGCAGGCCGAGTCGATCGGCTTCCCGATCTTCGTCAAGGCCGTCGCGGGCGGCGGCGGGCGCGGGATGCGCCGCGTCGAGACGCCCGACGAGCTGCGCGGAGCGCTCGAGGAGGCCATGCGCGAGGCGGGCGCCGCGTTCGGCGACGCGCGCGTGTTCCTCGAGCAGGCGGTCGTGCGTCCCCGGCACATCGAGGTGCAGGTGCTCGCCGACCGCACGGGCGCGACCGTGCACCTGTTCGAGCGCGACTGCTCGGTGCAGCGCCGCCACCAGAAGGTCATCGAGATCGCGCCGGCGCCGAATCTCGACGACGACATCCGGCAGGACCTGCACCGCTACGCCGTGGCGTTCGCCGAGTCGATCGGCTACGAGAACGCCGGGACCGTCGAGTTCCTCCTCGAGACGGCGGGGGAGCGCGCGGGCGAGGTCGTCTTCATCGAGATGAACCCGCGCATCCAGGTGGAGCACACCGTCACCGAGGAGGTCACCGACGTCGACCTCGTGCAGTCGCAGATGCGGATCGCGGCGGGCGAGACGCTGGAGGACCTGGGCCTCACGCAGGATCGGATCACGCTGCGCGGCGCCGCGCTGCAGTGCCGCATCACGACCGAGGACCCGTCGCAGGGCTTCCGCCCCGACACGGGCCGCATCACGACCTACCGCTCCCCGGGCGGCGCGGGCATCCGCCTGGACGGCGGCACGACGGCCGCGGGATCGCAGATCAGCGGCCACTTCGACTCCATGCTCGCCAAGCTCACCTGCCGCGGGCGCGACTTCCCGGCGGCCGTCGCGCGCGCCCGGCGTGCGCTGGCGGAGTTCCGCATCCGCGGCGTCGCCACGAACATCCCGTTCCTGCGCGCCGTGCTCGACGACGACGGCTTCGTCTCGGGCGACCTCAGCACGTCGTTCATCGACGAGCGGCCCGACCTGCTCACCAGCAACCCGTCGCGCGACCGCGCCACGAAGCTGCTGAACTGGCTCGCCGACGTCACGGTGAACCGGCCGTACGGTCCCAAGCCGAAGATGCTCTCGCCCGGCAGCAAGCTGCCCGACATCGACCTGTCGGCGCCCGCCCCCGACGGCAACCTGCAGCGCCTGCGTGAGCTCGGGCCCGAGGGATTCGCCCGCGCGCTGCGCGAGCAGAAGGCGCTGGCCGTCACGGAGACGACGTTCCGCGACGCCCACCAGTCGCTGCTGGCCACCCGCGTGCGCACCCGCGACCTCGTGCGCCTCGGCCCGCACGTGGCGCGCATGACGCCGCAGCTGCTGAGCGTCGAGGCCTGGGGTGGCGCGACGTACGACGTGGCGCTGCGCTTCCTCGCGGAGGATCCGTGGGAGCGCCTGGCCGCGCTGCGCGAGTCGATGCCGAACATCCCGATCCAGATGCTGCTGCGCGGGCGCAACACCGTGGGCTACACGCCGTACCCGACCGAGGTGACCGACGCCTTCGTGCGCGAGGCCGCCGAGACCGGCGTCGACATCTTCCGGATCTTCGACGCCCTCAACGACGTCTCGCAGATGCGCCCGGCCATCCAGGCCGTGCGCGAGACCGGCACGGCCCTGGCGGAGGTCGCCGTCTGCTACACCGGCGACCTGCTGAACCCGGCCGAGGACCTGTACACGCTCGACTACTACCTGCGCCTCGCGGAGCAGATCGTCGACAGCGGCGCGCACGTGCTCGCGATCAAGGACATGGCGGGGCTGCTGCGCCCCGCGGCGGCCGCGACGCTCGTGACCGCGCTGCGCGAGCGCTTCGACCTGCCCGTGCACGTGCACACGCACGACACCGCCGGCGGGCAGCTCGCCACCCTCCTGGCGGCGAGCGCGGCCGGCGCCGACGCCGTGGACGCGGCGGCGGCCCCCATGTCGGGCACGACGAGCCAGCCCTCGCTCTCGGCCCTCGTCGCCGCGCTCGCGCACACGGAGCGCGACACGGGCCTCGACCTGCAGGCCGTGTCCGACCTCGAGCCGTACTGGGAGGGCGTGCGCCAGCTGTACCGCCCGTTCGAGTCGGGACTGCCCAGCCCCACCGGCCGCGTGTACCGGCACGAGATCCCGGGCGGCCAGCTGTCGAACCTGCGCCAGCAGGCGATCGCGCTCGGGCTCGCCGACCGGTTCGAGCGGATCGAGGATATGTACGCCGCGGCGGATCGCATCCTCGGGCGCATCCCCAAGGTCACGCCGTCGTCCAAGGTCGTGGGTGATCTCGCGCTGGCGCTCGTGGCCGCGGACGCCGATCCGGCGGACTTCGAGGAGAACCCTCACAATTACGACATCCCGGATTCCGTCGTCGGATTCATGGCGGGGGAGCTGGGCGACCTGCCCGGCGGGTGGCCCGAGCCGTTCCGCTCCAAGGTGCTCGCCGGCCGCGAGGCCACCGTGCGCACCGTGGAGCTGACCGACGAGCAGCGCGAGGGGCTGGCTGGCGACCCCGCCACCCGCAAGCGCACCCTCAACCGGCTGCTGTTCCCCGGTCCCGCCGCCGAGTTCGAGCGCAACCGCGAGCAGTACGGCGACCTCTCGGCCCTCGGCACCCCCGACTACCTCTACGGCCTCACACCGGGCGAGGAGCACATCGCCGAGATCGACCCCGGCGTGCAGCTGTACGTGGGACTCGAGGCGATCGGCGAGGCCGACGACAAGGGCATGCGCACCGTCATGACGACGCTCAACGGCCAGCTGCGCCCGGTGTACGTGCGCGATCGCAGCATCGCCGTCGAGACCCGCCAGACCGAGAAGGCCGATCCGGCGCAGACCGGCCATGTCGCGGCGCCGTTCGCGGGCGTCGTGACGCTCAAGGTGGCGGAGGGCGACGAGGTGCAGGCGGGCCAGCCGGTCGCGTCGATCGAGGCGATGAAGATGGAGGCGGCCATCACCGCGCCCGTCGCGGGGCGCGTACAGCGCCTCGCGGTGACGGGCACGCGGCAGGTGGAGGCCGGCGACCTTTTGGTCGTCGTCGCGCCCGCCGAGTAGTTTTCTCTGTGTGACACCCGACAAGAACGACCTCCTCGACGAACCCGAGGATCATGGGATCCTCGGTGACGCGGTGGCCGACAGCTCCGTGATCGGCGTACCCGGCACGCGGACCTCGCAGCTGCGCGTGCCGTTGCCGCGCGGCTACGAGGACCTCGACGACGACGCCGACGTGGTCGACGACTCCGACGACCTCGCGCGCGGCACGATCGTGCTGGAGCTGCCGGCCGATGACGACGCCGACGACGACTCCACCGACGAGCCCGAGGCGGAGATCGACGAGCCGGCCGCCGAGACCGGCGAGATCGAGGAGGACGCCGTCGCGGCGGCGCGGGCGCGCATCGGCGAGGCCCTCGTCGCGGCCCGCGCGGCGATCGCCGCCGACTCGCCTCTCGCGGCGGCGGACGGGACCGATCGCGCGGACGCGGAGCCCGACGCCTCCGCCGCGCCGGAGGCCGGCGAGGCGGCCGCCGAGGAGCCCGCCGAGGAGCCCGCCACGAGCACCGGGGCGGGGGAGACGATCGAGCCCGCGGATGCCGCCGAGCCCGCGGATGCCGCCGAGCCGGACGCGACGATCGAACCGCCGTCGGCGCCCGAGCCCGAGCCGGCACCCGAGCCCGAGCCGACGCCCGGGTCGCCGTCGGCGCCCGAGCCCCAGCCGACGCCCGAGCCCGGGCCCGAGCCGCCGGCGGCACCCGAGCCCGAGCCGACGCCATCGCCCCAGCCGACGCCCGAGCCCGCGCCGGCCGCCGCGCCGCGCGAGCGCATCGCGGAGGTGCCGCGCCCCGCGGACGCCGCCATCCAGACCGACGCGCACGCGGCGGACGACACCGAGAAGGACGAGCCCGACGTGAGCCCTGCCGACCACCACCCCACGAATGACGACGCGCCGGGGCAGGGCGCCGCAGCCGCCCCGGGCGAGTCGGCGGCGCTCGCGCGCACGACCCGGTTCGTCGCGCAGCCGGTCGAGTCCAAGCGCGTGAACGCCTCGGGCGCCGAGAGCGCCGACCAGCTCACGAGCGACCGGCTCGTCGAACCGGGCCGCCACGCCAAGGTCGAGCCGGAGGGCGCCGCGTGGCGCTCCCTCGTGTTCCGAGCCACGCGCGGCCTCATCAACCCGGGGGACAGCCGCAGCGTGCGCGCCCGCAAGCAGCTGAGCGCGCAGATCTCGTCGCCCCTGCACGGCGGCGCGCGCTTCGTGCCCGTCGTGAGCCGCAAGGGCGGCGTGGGCAAGACCACCGTCACCACCCTGCTGGGCATGGCGCTGGCCGACGCCCGCGACGACCGCATCATCGCCGTCGACGCCAACCCCGACCGGGGCACGCTCGCCGAGCGTGTCGCGGGCCGCTCGGGCCGCACGGTGCGCGACGTGGTGCGCGATCACGCGCGCATCTCGGGGTACGGCGACATCTCCGACCTCGTCTCGCGCGACGAGACGCGACTGGACGTGCTCGCCTCCGACACCGATCCGCACGTCGCGCAGGCGTTCGACGACAGCGACTACCGCACCGTGGCGCAGGTCGCGGCGCACTACTACTCGATCGTCCTCACCGACACGGGCACGGGGATCGTGCACTCCGTCATGGAGGGCACGCTCGACCTCGCCGACGAGCTCGTCGTCGTGGCCGGGCTCAGCGTGGACGAGGCGCGCCTGGCGTCCGAGACCCTGACGTGGCTCGAGGCGCACGGCCGCGGGGACCTCGTCGAGCGGGCCGTCGTCGTGCTGAACCAGTCGTCTCCCGGCACGCCGCTCGTGCGCCTTGCGGAGCTCGAGTCGCACTTCGCCAGCCGCGTGCGCGCCGTCGTGCGCCTGCCGTATGATCCGGCCATCGCGACCGGCGGCGCGATCGACTGGGCCGAGCTGCGGCGCGAGACGCGGCAGGGCGCGCGCGAGCTCGCCGCGCGCGTCGTGGAGGGCCTGCGCGGCACCGCGCGCTCGGCGGCGGTCGCGAAGGGCGGCGCGCGGTGACCGTCCGCGAGATCCGCCTCTACGGCGACCCCGTGCTGCGCACGCCTTGCGCGCCGATCGAGGTGATCGACGCGGGCATCAGGGCCCTCGTCGACGACCTGCTCGACACCGTGAAGCTGCCCGGCCGAGCCGGCGTCGCGGCGCCGCAGATCGGCGTGGGCCTTCGCGCCTTCAGCTACAACGTGGACGAGCGCGTCGGGTACGTGCTGAATCCGCGCATCGTCGAGGTGCGTGGCGAGGCCGTGCCCACGGGGGAGGGGTGCCTCTCGGTGCCCGAGCTCTGGCACGACGCGCTGCGCCACCCGTACGCGCGCGTGGAGGGTGTCGACCTCGACGGGCAGAAGGTCGTGCTGGAGGGCGAGGGCCTGTTCGCCCAGATGCTGCAGCACGAGACCGATCACCTCGACGGCGTCGTGTACCTGCAGCGGCTGCCGAAGGAGGAGCGCGCCGTCGCGATGCGCCGCGTGCGCGAGAGCTCCTGGTTCTGACGCGGCACGGATCGATCCGCGCCGCACGGTGATGCACGAAGGCCCGGCCCCTCGGGGAGCCGGGCCTTCGCGCGTGCGTGTCAGCCGAGCACGACGTTGGTGGTCGTCTCGCCCGTCGCGGCGTAGAGGTCCTCGACCTCGGCCGAGAAGTCGCGCAGGATCTCGGCGCGCTTGATCGACAGCTTCGGCGTGAGGTGTCCCGTCGCCTCCGTCCACTCCGTGCCGAGGATCGTGAACTTGCGGATCGACTCCGCGCGCGAGACGCGGGCGTTCGCCTCGTCGATCTGGCGCTGCACCTCGGCGCGCACGATCGGGCTCTTCGCCGCCTGCTCGAGCGTGAGGTCCGGCGACTCGCCGTGCGTCTTGAGCCACGCGGGCAGCATCTCGGGATCGAGCGTGACGAGCGCCGAGATGAAGGGGCGCTGATCGCCCACGACGACGACCTGGCCGACGATCGGGTTGGCGCGGATCGGGTCCTCGAGCACGGCGGGCGCGACGTTCTTGCCGCCGGCCGTGACGATGATCTCCTTCTTGCGGCCCGTGATGGTCAGGTAGCCGTGCTCGTCGAGCGATCCGATGTCTCCCGTGCGGAACCAGCCGTCGTCGAACGTCGCGGCCGTGGCCTCGGGGTTCTTCCAGTACTCCTTGAAGACGTTGATGCCGCGCACCTGCACCTCGCCGTCGTCGGCGATCCGGATGTCGACGCCCGGCAGCGCCGGTCCCACCGTGCCCACGCGGATGTCGGTCGGCAGGTTCACCGACGCGGGTGCGGTGGTCTCGGTGAGGCCGTAGCCCTCGAGGATCTTGATGCCGAGGCCCCGGAAGAAGTAGCCGAGGCGCGGGCCGAGCGGCGCGGAGCCCGAGACGGCGTACTCGACGTTGCCGCCCATGAGCGCGCGCAGCTTGGAGTACACGAGCTTGTCGAACAGGGCGAACTTCAGCCGCAGCGCGAGGCCGACCTTCTCGCCTTCCTGCACCCGCCGGGAGTGCTCGATCGCCGTCGCGGCGGCCGCCTGGAAGATCCGGCCCTTGCCCTCCGCCTCCGTCTTGGCCTCGGCGGAGTTGTAGACCTTCTCGAACACGCGGGGCACGGCCAGCAGGAGGGTGGGCTTGAACGACCCCAGCGCCTTCACGAGGTTCTTCGTGTTCGGCTCGTGGCCGGTGCGCACGCCCGCGTGGATGTACAGGATCGACATGAACCGGGCGAACACGTGCGCCGTCGTGATGAAGAGCACCGTCGAGGCGTTGCGCAGCGGCAGCTCGAGGGCCTTCGCGGAGTTGCGCGCCAGCTCCACGAAGTTGCTGTGGGTGAGCACACAGCCCTTCGGGCGCCCGGTCGACCCGGACGTGTAGATGATCGTGGCGAGGTCCTCGCCGCGCGCGAGCGACCGGCGACGCTCGATCTCGGCGTCCGGGACGTCGCGCCCCTCGGCGGTGAGCGTCTCGATCGCGCCCTCGTCGAGCCGCCAGACCCTGCCGATGAGCGGCAGCTCGTCCTTGACCTCCTCGTAGCGGGCCACGTGCTCGCCGTGCTCGGCGATGAGCGCGACGGCGCCGGAATCGGACAGGATCCACTGCACCTGGGCGGCGGAGCTCGTCTCGTACACGGGCACCATCACGGCGCCGGCGTAGAAGAGCCCGAAGTCCACGAGCGTCCACTCGTACGTGGTGCGCGCGATGAAGCCGATCTTGTCGCCCGGCTCGATGCCGGCCGCCACGAATCCCTTGGCGAGGCCGATCACCTGCCGCTCGAACTCGCGCGCCGTGATGTCGCGCCAGCCCTCGCCGTCGGGCACGCTGAACAGCGCGAGATCGGGGGTGGCTTTCGCGCGGATCGCCAGCAGGTCTGCGATGTTCGCCTCGGGGTCGGCGGGGACGATCGCGGGTACAGAGGTCACGTTCACGGCAGCTCCTTTGACACCGCTCGGATGGGTCTCTCCACTCTAGGCGCACTGTGGGCGCTGCGCCGCGCGAACGCGAGGGTTTAGGCTCGATGGCGCCCGGGACGACGACGGAAGGCGGGAGCGCGCGGTGTTCTACTGGTTCCTCAAGTACCTCGTCGTCGGTCCGATCGTGAAGGCCGTGTTCCGGCCGTGGATCGTGGGCAAGGAGAACATCCCCGCGGAGGGCGCGGCGATCCTCGCGAGCAACCACCTGTCGGTGATGGACTCGGTCTTCCTGCCGCTGCTGATCGACCGCCCCATGTCGTTCCTCGCCAAGTCCGAGTACTTCACGGGGCGCGGGCTGAAGGGCTGGGCGACGAAGTGGTTCATGAAGGGCACCGGCCAGATCCCCATCGACCGCTCGGGCGGGCAGGCGTCGGAGGACGCGCTGAACACGGGGCTCGGCGTCATCGCGCGCGGCGGCCTGCTCGGCCTCTACCCCGAGGGCACCCGCAGCCCCGACGGCGTGCTCTACCGCGGCCGCACGGGCGTGGCGCGCATGGCGCTCGAGGCGAAGGTGCCCATCGTCCCCGTGATCATGGTCGACACCGAGAAGATGCTGCCGATCGGCTCCACGATGCCGCGCGTCGTGCGCGTGGGCATCGTGATCGGCGAGCCGCTCGACTTCTCGCGCTACGCGGGCATGGAGAACGACCGCTTCGTGCTGCGCTCCGTGACCGACGAGATCATGGTGGCCCTGCAGCGGCTGGGGCAGCAGCGGTACAGCGACGAGTACGCCTCGTCCGCCAAGGCGCGGATCGCCAAGGAGCGCCGCGAGGGCGCCGCCGTCACGCCCTGACGAGCCCCGCGCCGCGCCCGGGCGGGCCGCGCGCGGTCGGGACCGTTCCGAGCGCGCATTAGGATCGGAACATGGCCGATCCGCACCACCTCGATGCCTGGCGTTCGCTTCCGATCAAGCAGCAGCCGGCGTATGCGGACCCCGCGGCGGTCGCCGCGGTGACGGCCGAGCTGGCGGCCCTGCCGCCGCTCGTGTTCGCGGGCGAGGTGGACTCCCTGAAGGCCAGCCTGGCCGAGGCCGCCGCCGGTCGCGCGTTCCTGCTGCAAGGCGGCGACTGCGCCGAGACGTTCTCGGGCGCGACGGCCGACAAGATCCGCAACCGCGTCAAGACGGTGCTGCAGATGGCCGTGGTCCTCACCTACGGCGCGTCGATGCCCGTCGTGAAGATGGGCCGCATGGCGGGCCAGTTCGCCAAGCCGCGCTCGAGCGACACCGAGACGCGCGGCGACGTGACGCTGCCGGCCTTCCGCGGCGAGATCGTGAACGGCTACGACTTCACGGCCGCCTCGCGCGAGGCCGACCCGCAGCGCCTGCTGCAGGCGTACCACACGTCCGCGTCGACCCTGAACCTCATCCGCGCGTTCACGAAGGGCGGCTTCGCCGACCTGCGCGAGGTGCACTCGTGGAACCGCGGCTTCGCGCAGAACCCGGCGAACCAGCGCTACGAGCGCCTGGCGACGGAGATCGACCGGGCCATCAAGTTCATGGGCGCGGCCGGCGCCGACTTCGACGCGCTCAAGACCGTCGACTTCTACACGGGCCACGAGGGCCTGCTGATGGACTACGAGCGGCCGCTCACGCGCATCGACTCGCGCACGAACACGCCGTACAACACCTCGGCGCACTTCCTGTGGATCGGGGAGCGCACGCGCGATCTCGACGGCGCGCACGTCGACTACTTCTCGCGCATCCGCAACCCCATCGGCGTCAAGCTGGGCCCGTCGACCACGCCGGAGACGGCGCTCGCGCTGATCGACAAGCTCGACCCCGAGCGCGAGCCGGGCCGCCTGACGTTCATCACGCGTATGGGCGCCGGGAAGATCCGCGACGCGCTGCCCCCGCTGCTCGAGGCCGTGAAGGCCGCCGGCGCCCAGCCGCTGTGGGTGACCGACCCGATGCACGGCAACGGCATCACGACGGCCACGGGCTACAAGACGCGTCGCTTCGACGACGTCGTCGACGAGGTGCGCGGCTTCTTCGAGGCCCATCGCGCGGTCGGCACGTTCCCGGGCGGCGTGCACGTGGAGCTCACGGGCGACGACGTCACGGAGTGCCTGGGCGGCTCGGAGCACATCGACGAGGCGACCCTCGCCACGCGCTACGAGTCGCTGTGCGACCCGCGCCTGAACCACATGCAGTCGCTGGAGCTGGCGTTCCTCGTCGCCGAGGAGCTCGAGCGCCTGTAGGCGCCTCAGGCGTGGGCCGGGATCACGGCGCCGCGAGGATCGCGTCGGACAGCCACGGGCCGAGCTCTCGGAACGCGGGCCCGTCGCCGTCGCCGTGCTCTCGGCGCGCGCCGGCGAGAAGAGCCGCATCCGGGCAGGGCTGATCGTTGATGATCGAGACCAGTTCGAGGTAGCGGCCCTCGGTCGCGTTGTAGTCCGTGTCCTGGAGCGCCGCGAGGGTGACGCCGTCGAGGTCGCGATAGCGGGCCGCGAGCCGTCGCCTGAGGTCGTCGTCCGCCGCGACGCCGGAAGACTCCGCGAGCTGCTCGACCAGCTGCCCGGCGAGGGCCGCAACCCTGGCGTCGCCTGCGGCGAAGCCCGCCTGGTGGGCGGCCACCAGTCTCGGCATCAGGTCGGCGCCGGCGGAGGCGATGAACTCCTGCACGCGGGGTGTGAACCCGGGGAAGTGCGCATGTGTCTCGCGCAGGTGGGAACGGGTCGCCTCGCGGAACCGCTCGTCGCGCAGCAGCTCATGTCGCGCAGCGAGGTGGTGCCGGCGAGGACCGGTCGCACCTGCTCCAGGCCGGTGTCGAGGTCGCGCAGCGTGCGGACGAACTCCAGGCGGGCGATCGCCTCCACGTCGTAGAGGCGATGGCCGCCGTCGGTCGCGTCGGTGGGCTGCACGAGCCCCTCATCGGCGTAGTAGCGGATGGCGCTGACGCTGAGCTCGGTGCGGTGCGCGACCTCGCCGATGGAGGAGAGGGTGTCTTCTGAGATGTTCATGCCCCCACCATGCGACCTCAAGCCGCTTGAGATGCAAGCCCTGCAGCCGGGAACCGTCACCGGATCCGATCGGCGAGCTCGTCCACATGATGATCCGGACCGTCGTGCCGCGCCGGCGGCGGCCGCCGGCGGATGACCCGTGCTGGTGACGTTCGCGTACGCATCCCGGTCGGGCGGGCCGCACGGGCCCTGATGGCTCGGGAGCGCGGCTCGGTCCGGTCCGGTCCGGTCCGCTCGGCCTGGGTGGCTCACGCCCCGGAGCCCGGGAACGGTCAGGCTGCGCGTGGTGGTGGCCCGAAGGCCCAGCGGAGGGGTGAGCGGGTGGGGAGTTCGACGGGTTCGCTGCTGTCGGGTGGGTGGAGCAGGAAGGGGCCGTGGCGGTCGCGGGTGATGCGGTAGCGGTGGTGGTGGAGGTTCATGTGGTGGAACCTGCACAGGAGGATGCCGCGGTCGATGTCGGTGCGTCCGCCGTGGGCGGCCCAGGTGTCGATGTGGTGGGCTTCGCAGTAGGAGGCGGGCATGCCGCATCCGCGCCATCGGCAGCCGCCGTCGCGGATGGCGAGGGCGATGCGCTGTTTCGGGGTGAACAGTCGCTGTTCCCGCCCGACGTCGAGGGGGTTCCCGTGCGCGTCGACGGTGACCGGGGTGTGCCCGGTGGTGCAGATGGCCTGCTCGACGGCCGGGGCGGGGAGCGGGTGGCCGCCGTCCTCGGTGTACCCGGGACCGGGCCGGCCGGGACCGGCCCGCCCGTTCACCGTGGGAGTGCCGGTGGTGTCACGCGTCGGCGGGTGGCCGCTGCCGGTGCGGCCGGCGCCGTTGCCCCGGGTGCTGGCGACTCCGCCGGTCCCGCTGGGAGCGGCGCCGGTGCCTGCCGTCCCGCTGGGAGCGTCGCCCCCGCTGCCGGCGCCGCCGGCGACGTGGCGGGTGGGGTCGATGGTGACGACGCGGACGCCGGGCTGGCGGGCGCCGAACACGGTTTCCGCGTCGGCGACGGCGCCGGCGCGCAGCACCCCGAGGATGAGGTCGTAGGTGAGCTGGTCGTTCGTCCGCGGGTCGTCGGTGAGCTGTTGCGCTTTGTCGGCTTCGTCGGCGTCGACGAACCGGGGTCCGCCGCGGCGGGGCCGCAGGGCCGCGTCGATCACGGCCCGCATCCACGCCGCACCCTCGTCGTCGAACACGATCTTCGCGTGCTGGACGCCGTCCGCGTCCGTCCACATCCGGAACGAGCGTGCCTCGAACCGGGCCAGGAACCGCGCCTCCGCACCCTCCGGGTCCAACCGGTCCCGCAACACCCGCGCCGCGGTGGCGAGATCCTCGACCGTGCACTCGGCCGCGACGGCGACCAGCTGCTCGGCCGCGAGCCGCCACGCCTCCACCGCCGCATCCGCGCCGGCCGGCGACGAATCCTGCGACGAGCCGGTGGGTGGCTGGCCGAGGCCGCGGAGGATCGCGTCCATCTGCGCCGCCGTCACGGCCCCGCTCAGCAGGGCCTGGTCCACCGGGTCGTGCCACGGCGGCGCCGACGGAACATTCGGGGCATCCGGATCGGCCGGATCGGCGGGACTGGGACCATCCGGCGCAGCACCCGGTCCCAGCGCGGACTCCACCAGCGACTGCCCCACCCGCACCTGCCGGGCGGCGTCGCCGCGGGTGCTTCCGGAGAGCTCCTGCACGAGAGCGACCGCGTTGCGATGCCCCCGACCCTGCGCGAGACCCTTGTGCCCCGCAGCCCGCGACGACCGTGCCGAGACCACCCCGGCCGCGACCGCGCGGACGCGTTCGGCCGTCTTCGCCAGATCCGTCGCCACGGTCAACAGCGCCAGCACATCCTCATCCGGAAGAGCCGCCACGACAGCGACATCCACCGGCGGCAGCGACGCGACTGCGCCCGCCCGGTCCTGGAAATCGCTGAGGAACGTCATACCCGCATCGTCCCACCCACCACCGACACCCGAACCCGCGGAAGACCCGGCCAGGACCCGAAACGCCCGTTCTGTGGATAACCCGGTGGAAACGACGGGTGTGGACGAACCGACACCCCGCACGACCCCAACCAGAAGAGTTGCGCTGGTCGCGGCCTTCGGCGCTCCGTTCAGCAACCGACCGGTGGACAGCCGAGCGCGACGGATCAGATCGGCGAGCTCGTCCGGATGAGGAGCTGGATGGTCGTGCCGCGCTGGCGGCGGTCGCCGGCGGAGGGATCCGTGCCGGTGACGTCCGTCCACGCGTCCGGGAACGTGTTCCACAGCGGGTTGTAGCTCACCTCGAAGCCCTGATCGCGCAGGGTCTGCGCCGCCGCGTCGCGCGTCATGCCGGCGACATCGGGCACCTCGAACAGCTCGGGGCCGAGCGATTCGATGAGCGTCACGGTCTCGTCGCGCGCCCACACGCCGTCCTTGGGGACGATGCCGATCACGCGGCCGGCCTCGATGTCGCTGCTGTACTGCTGCTGCCGCTCGCCGGCGACCTGCAGACCGGCTTCGGTGAGGGTGGCCGTGGCGGAGTCGACGCTCAGGCCCGTCACATCGGGCACGGGGCCGAGCGAGACCGACAGGATCGCCCCGTCGCCCTCGTGCGCGGTGCAGCCGTCGATGCAGTCGAGGACCTCGTCGGATCCGCTGGGCTGGATCCGCACGTTGCTCACCCTGCCGCGCTCCGGCTCGAGGAAGTACTCGCGCACCTCGGTGACCGACAGCCCCAGCGCCTCCAGCTGCGCCGTCACCTCGGCCTGCGGGATGTCGGTGAGCTTCGGGATCGCGACCTCGGCGGGCCCGATCGAGACCTCGAGCGTGACCACCGTCTCCTGATCCACGCGGGCTCCCGCATCGGGATCCGTGGCCATCACCTCGCCGGGGGTCACGTCGACGCTGTGGACGTCGCGCCGCTCGGCGACGAGGTTGTGCTCCTCGAGCACGGCCGCCGCCTCGTCGTACGCGAGTCCCTGCACCTGCGGGACCGCCACCTGCGAGCCGGGGCCGGATCCCCACCACCAGCCCGCGCCGCCGGCCACCGCGGCCAGCAGCAGCACGAGCGCGACGAGCAGGCCGCCCCTGCGTGTGCGTCGCGCGCTCGCCCGGCGCAGGCGCGAGGAGTTGTCCTCGCTCGCCGCCACCGGCCCGGTGCTGCGCGGCACGTCGTCGGTCAGCGCGGTCGTGGCGGCGAAGGGCAGCACCTTGGTCGCCTCGGCGTCGCCGCGGTCGACCTCGGGCATCGCGCGGGTGCGCGAGGCGAGCGGCGCGATGCCGAGCTCGCGCTCGATCTCGCGCAGGCGCTCGAGCATCTCCTGCGCGTCGGAGGGCCGCTCGTCCGGCGTCTTCTCGGTCGCCCACAGCACGAGCTCGTCGAGCTGCTCGGGCACGCCGGGGTTCTTCACGCTCGGCCGCGGCACCGAGTCGGTCGCGTGCTGGTAGGCGATCTGCATGGGCTGCTCGCCCTTGTACGGCTGCTCGCCCGCGAGCATCTCGTAGAGCATGATGCCGAGCGCGTAGATGTCGCTGCGGGCGTCGGCCGTGCCGCGCGTGACGAGCTCGGGCGCGAGGTAGGCGATCGTGCCGAGCAGCTGGGCGCCCGTGGCGGTGTTGGCGCTCGTGGCGCGCGCGAGGCCGAAGTCGCCGATCTTGATGCGGCCGTCCTCGGCCAGCAGCACGTTCTCGGGCTTCACGTCGCGGTGGATGAGTCCGGCGCGGTGCGCCGCGGCCAGGCCCGAGAGCACGGCGTCCATCACGGTGATCGTCTGCGTCACGGTGAGGCGCTTCTGCTCCTTCAGCAGCTCGCGCAGCGTGATGCCGGGCAGGTACTCCATGACGAGGTAGGCGAGCTCGCCGTCCTGGCCCTGGTCGAACACGTTGACGACGTGGGGATCGGCCAGCCGGGCCGCCGAGCGCGCCTCCTGGATGAAACGGCTCTGGAAGACGCTGTCGTCGCTGAGATGCGCGTGCATCACCTTGAGGGCCACGCGGCGCTCGAGTCGCAGGTCGGTGGCGACGTAGACCGTCGCCATTCCGCCGCGCGCGATCCGCGCCCGCACACGATACCGGCCGTCGACAAGCCGCCCGATGAGGGGGTCGACCTGCTGGCTCGTGCTCACGGGAGAAGTCTACGGAAGGCGGCCTGGCAACCCGGCCAGCGGCGCACCGCGCGCGCCCACCCCATCGTGCCGCTCAGCCCAGCGTCGCGAGCCAGGCGTAGGCCTGCCGCTCCCACTGGCCGTAGCGCTCGGGGAAGGCGGAGATCTGGACGGCCTGGGCCGCGTCGCCGAACGACAGGCCCTCCCAGCCGGCGATGTCGTAGAGCCCGCGCGGCTCGCCGCCGTTGGGGGCGCCGCGGCCGCCGAAGAACGCCTTGGTGGCGCGGACCGGATCGAGGATCTGCTCGGGCGTGCCCCAGCCCTGGCTGGGTCGCTGCTGGAACAGGCCGAGCGAGTCGCGGTCGCCGTGGTGCACGTTGCGGAGCTCGGACTCGACCATCGCCGTGGCCAGTGCCGTGGCGATGGCGCGGTCGGAGGCTCCCACCTCGCGCCCCACGCGGATGATGAGGCGCGCGTGCTCGGTCTGCTCGGCGTCGAGCGTCGCGTGCCTCTGCGCGTCGGCGGCGGCCGGTTGCGGCATGCTCAGCAGGAGCTTCTGACCCGGGTAGATGATGGCGCCGTCCGAGAGGCCGTTGGCGCGCAGCAGCGTCGACACGGCCACGCCGTGCTTCTGCGCGATCGCCCACAGCGTCTCGCCCACCTCGACGACGTGTGCATCGGCCTGCGCCTCGGGGGCGCCGGCCGCGGGGGAGATCGCGGTCGTGGCGGCGGCGGGCACCGGCGCCGGCGCGGCGCCGATACGCAGCTGCTGGCCCGGGTGGATGACGGCGGCGTCGCTGATCCCGTTGGCGCTGAGGATGGCCTGCACGCTCATGCCGTGCTGCCTGGCGATGGCCCACACGGTCTCGCCGGGCGCCACCGTGTGCGTCGTCGCGGCGGGCGCGGGTGCCGCGGCGGCCGGAGCCAGGGCGGGCGCTGCGGCGGGGGTGGGCGCGGGGGTCGTGAGCGCGAGCTTCTGGCCGGGGTAGATGACTGCCGACGCCTTGAGTCCGTTCGCGGCCAGCAGCGCCTCGACGGTCATGCCGTGCTGACGGGCGATCGACCAGATCGTCTCGCCGGCGGCGACGGTGTGCACCGTGGGGTCGGACGGCGCGGGCACGGGCACCGGTCCCGCCGACGGGGGAGTGAGCCGCAGCACCTGGCCGGGATGGATCGTGCTCGTCGTGCGCAGGCCGTTCCACACGAGGACGTCGATCGTGCGCAGGCCGTTGCGGATGGCGATGCGCGTGATGGTGTCGCCCTCCTCGACGACGTGCTGCTCGGCGGTGGCGTGCGCCGGCGTCGCGTACATCGCGCCGGCGAGCGATCCGACGATCGCGACCGGCGCCGTCGCCAGCATCGTGCGGTGCGCTCGCGCGCCGTCCGTCGAGTTGCGTCGTGTTCCACGCATCACTGACCCCCTCGCGATCTCCAGACACACCGTGTCAGACATGTATATCCGTGTCAACTGGTGCTAGCGGGCGAGGGTGGTGTGACTGGAGTGAATTCTGAGACTGGTGGGACGAGTACTCGGCGCACCGGGCGAGACTCCGGTCGGCCCCCGGAGTGCGAGAATGGCGGCGTGGTGGATCAGACTCCTGCGACGTACCCGACCGACTGGCTGCCGCTCCCCGATGTGGCGGAGCTGCTGGGCGAGACCGTGAGCCGCGTGCGCCGGCTGCTGGACGAGCGCGCGCTCGTCGGATCGCGCCGCGACGGCATCCTCAAGGTGCCGTCGGTCTTCCTCGTGGACGGGCGGCCGCTGTCGTCGCTGCGCGGCACGGCGATCCTGCTGCACGATGTCGGCTTCACGGACGACGAGGCCATCGACTGGCTGCTGACGCCGGAGGAGTCGCTCGGCGTCGCGCCGATCGAGTCGCTGCTGGCCGGCCGCAAGGCCGAGGTGCGCCGCGTCGCGCAGGCGCTCGCCTGATCCCGGCGCCTCGACGCCTCGCGGCGGTCAGACGTGCGATCAGGGCGTGCGCTCAGGACGTGCGCTGGGTGGCGGCGCGCGCGAGCTCGCGCAGCGAGCCGACGGCCGCGTTGTCGAGCCGGGCGCCGCTGAGCGCGCGATCCGCCTCGCGTGCGTAGGACGCGATCGCCTCCTCCGTGCGATCGAGAGCGCCGGAGCGGCGGATGGCGTCGGCGAGCATGGAGATCTGGCCGTCGTCGAGCGTCGGGTCGCCGAGCAGCTCGTCGAACACGCGGCGCACCGATCCGGGCACGCTCTCGCGCGCCCACGCGACGAGCACCGTGCGCTTGCCCTCGCGCAGGTCGTCGCCCGCCGGCTTGCCCGTCTCCGCCGCGTCGCCGAACACGCCCAGCACGTCGTCGCGCAGCTGGAACGCCATGCCGAGCCGCCGACCGAAGTCGCCCAGCGCCGCCCGCTGGTCCGGCTCGCCGCCGGCCAGCGCGGCGCCGATCACGAGCGGCTGCTCCACGCTGTAGCGGGCCGACTTCAGCGAGGCGACCCGCAGTGCGCGGGCCGCGTGATCGCCGTCGGGCACCGTGCGCCATGCCGATTCCTCGGCGAGGTCGAGGAACTGGCCCATCGTCACCTCGCGACGCATCAGGGCGTACTCGGCGCGCGTGGCTGCGGCCGTGGTGGGGGAGAGCGCGAGCGCGTCCTCCATGAGGTCGTCGCTCCAGGCCACCAGCAGGTCGCCGACGAGCAGGGCGCCGGAGCGACCGAACGCCGCCGCATCGCCCGCCCAGCCGGCCGCGCGGTGGGCCGCCTCGAGCGCGCGGTGCGCGGAGGGGCGGCCGCGGCGCGTGTCGGCGTTGTCGACGAGGTCGTCGTGCACGAGGGCGGCGGCCTGGAAGATCTCGAGCGCGCACGCGGCCGGCAGCAGGGCCTCGCGCGCGGCGCGCGCGCCGTCGCGATCCGCCACGGCGCGCCAGCCGGCGGCGCAGAACCGGGCGCGCAGACGCTTGCCGCCGCGCAGGGCGGCGGCCGCGTGGTCGACCATGAGCACCGCCTCGTCGCCGTGCTCCGAGGCCTCTGCCCTGCGGTCTGCGACGAAGCTATCCAAACGCTGGGAGATGTCCGCGATGAGGTCGTCGGCAGGCTGCACGGGGCCTAGCCTAGTGAGAGGACCCGGCGATAGACTGGGGCGAGCGAAGCACAAGGGGGACCGGATGCCTCTCTCCGAACAGGAGCAGCGTCTGCTCGACGAGATGGAACGCCATCTCATGCAGAACGACACCGACGTCGTCAACGCCTCGAATGCCGGACGCGCGCTCAGCTACCGCAATCTCGTCATCGGCGCGATCGTCGCGCTCGTCGGCCTCGGCGGGGTCATCGCCGGCGTGGCGCTGTGGCAGTCCAACACCGTGCTCGGCGTCGTCCTCGGCGTCATCGGCTTCGTCGCGATGCTCGTCGGCGTCGTGCTCGCCACCAGCCCTTCCGCCGCGCCCCCGATCGCCCCGGGCTCCGCGCCGCGCCGTCCCTCCGGCGGCGGGGCCGGATCCGCCTCGTTCATGGATCGCATGAACGAGCGCTGGGACCGCCGCCGACAGGGCGGCTGACTCCCTTCCCCTCCACTTCGACGAAAGCCCCGGCCATCGCGGCCGGGGCTTTCGTCGTCTCTGCCGCCGGATCCTGCTGATCCCTCCACTCGCCCTCCACCGGCCTCCACCGCCGCCTTCCCTTGAGTTTCCGGGGAAGGCGGCGGCTTCTTTGTCGTGCGAAGATGCTCTTGACCCTTGCGGGTGGGGGAAAGTGGAGTAAAGTGGGGCGCACCTCGGGTTGGCCGGACGATGAGGGGGGTGAAGGCCGATGCTGTTGGGCACACACACCCCCAAGCTCGACGACAAGGGCCGCGTCATCCTCCCCGCGAAGTTCCGGGAGGAGCTCGCCGGCGGCGTCGTCGTGACGCGCGGCCAGGAACGCTGCCTCTACGTCTTCAGCACGTCGGAGTTCGAGCAGGTGCACGAGCGCATCCGGCAGGCGCCGCTGAGCAACAAGCAGGCGCGCGACTTCCTGCGCATGTTCCTCTCCGGCGCGAGCGCCGAGACGCCCGACGGTCAGAACCGCATCACGGTGCCCCAGCACCTGCGCCAGTACGCAGGGCTCGAGAAGGAGCTCGTCGTCACGGGCGTCGGCGCGCACGCCGAGATCTGGGACGCCCAGGCCTGGAACGACTACCTCTCCGCCAACGAGGAGAACTACTCCGAGATGGAGCAGGAGGTGATCCCCGGCCTCTTCTGAGCCTCTGGCTGTGACCCTCACCCGACGCGCCCTGACCCCACTTCCCCGGTGTCAGGTCGAGCGGATGGGGATCAGAGCCAGAGGAGCAGGGCCCCGACATCATGAACCTCCGCGACATCCACACCCCCGTCCTGCTCGAGCGCTGCGTCGAGCTGCTCGGCCCTGCGCTCCGCGCCCCCGGCGCCGTCTACGTCGACGGCACCCTCGGCATGGGCGGTCACTCCGAGGCGTTCCTCGAGCGGTTCCCGCAGGCGAGGCTGGTGGGCCTCGACCGCGACCCCGATGCCCTGCGCATCGCGGGGGAGAGGCTGGCCCCGTTCGCCGACCGGATCACGCTCGTGCACACGGTGTACGACGGCATCCGCTCCGCCCTCGACGACGCCGGCGTCGCGCGCGCCGACGCGATCCTCTTCGACCTCGGGGTGTCGTCGCTGCAGCTGGACGAGGCCGAGCGCGGCTTCGCGTACGCGCAGGATGCGCCGCTCGACATGCGCATGGACCCGACGGGCGGCCCCACGGCCGCCGACGTGCTGGCGACCTACGCCGAGGGCGACCTGCGGCGCATCTTCGAGCGCTACGGCGAGGAGAAGCTCGCCGCCCGCTACGCCCGCGCCATCGTGCGGGCGCGCACGGAGGCGCCCATCGAGCGCTCCGGTCGCCTCGTCGACATCCTGCAGGACGCCACGCCGGCCGCCGTCAAGAACGCAGGCCACCCCGCCAAGCGCGTCTTCCAGGCGCTGCGCATCGAGGTCAACGGCGAGCTTTCCGCCCTCGAGCGCGCGATCCCCGCCGCCCTCGACGCGCTCGCGGTGGGAGGCCGGATCGTCGTGCTGTCGTACCAGTCGCTGGAGGACCGCTTCGTGAAGCGCCTGTTCGCGGAGGCCGTCGCCTCGAGCGCCCCGCGGGGGCTGCCCGTGGAGCTCCCGGAGCACGCCCCGCGGTTCCGCGCCCTCGTCCGCGGCGCGGAGCAGGCGAGCGACGAGGAAGCCGAGCGCAATCCGCGCGCCAAGCCCGTGCGCCTGCGCGCGCTCGAGAAGCTGAGGGAGGCCGCATGAGCCTGGCCGAGCAGTTCCCCGCCCTGCCGTCGCGGCACGTCGCGCGGCCCGAGCGCCGCGACGAGGCGCCCGAGCGCCGGCTGCGGCCCGTTGAATCGACCCTGCCGCGCCGGCGCCCTCGCATGGTCTACGCCATCGTCGCCGTCGGCGGCGCGGTGGCGATCGCCGTCGCGCAGATGGCGCTGTCGGTGCTCACCACCCAGGACAGCTACCGCGTCGCCGACCTCACGCAGCAGCAGCGCAAGCTCTCGCTCGAGGCGCAGGCGCTCGAGGACTCCGTCGCGGGCCTGAACTCGCCGCAGTACCTCGCGGCCAACGCCGCCGCGCTGGGCATGGTGGTCGGCGGTGCGCCCACGTACCTGCGCCTGAGCGATGCCGCGATCATCGGCTCCGGCGCGGCCGCCGAGGGGGCCTCCTCGGTGTCGGCGCAGGACCCGCAGGTCGGCAACGCACTCGTGGGCGACACGCCGCTCGTGACCGACCCCGGCCGCTCGCTGCAGGGGGCGGTGCCCGCCGAGGAGGCGCCGGGCGGCGCGACCGGCGGCGACGCCGCGACCGGCGCGGAGACGCCGCCGTCCGGATCCGAGATCCCACCCCTGACCGAGGGGCTTCCGAGCCCCGCGACCCGGTGACACGACAGGAGCATCGCCCATGACCTCGAGGTCGGAGCGCACGCCGCGTCAGCGCACGGTCATCGCGCTGTTCGCGGTCGTCGCGGTGCTCGCCGCGTTCCTCGTCCGCCTCGTCGACATCCAGGTGGTGAACGCCGACGACCACGTCGGCGATGCGCAGGCCATGGGCCTCGCGGGGGAGCGGACGCTCTACGGCAATCGCGGCAGCATCGTCGACGCCGACGGCACGGTGCTGGCGAGCAGCACGCAGCTGTACGACGCGCAGATCGACCCGTTGCTGGCCACGAGCATGGAGCGGCTCTCGGACGACGGCAAGACGAAGGAGATCGTCCCGTTCGCGGACTTCGCGGGGCAGATCGCGCAGGTCACGGGCCAGGATCCGGCGGATCTGGAGAAGATCGTCTCCGACGCCCTCGCGGACAACCCCGAGTCGCGGTTCGCGTACATCAAGCGCGGCGTCAGCACCGCGCAGTACCGGGAGCTCGTCGAGCTCGGGCTGCCGTTCATCACCTTCGCGCCGCAGCCGTCCCGCGTGTATCCGAACGGCGCCGTGGGCGGGAACCTGCTGGGGTTCATGAGCAACGACGGCGAGGCGCTGGCCGGCTACGAGCTGCTCGGCGACGCGTGCCTGCAGGGCTCGAACGGGCGGGAGACCTATCAGCAGAGCCCCGACGGCGTGCGCATCCCCGGCACCGAGACGGTGGAGCCGGCGCAGGACGGCGGCACGCTGCAGATGACGATCGACGCGGACCTCGAGTGGTACCTCAGAGAGATGATCGCGGAGGAGACGCAGCGGATGGGCGCGCTCAGCGGCACCGTGACGGTGGTCGAGGTGGCCACGGGCAAGATCCGCGCCGCGGCGGAGTACCCGGCGCTCGATCCGAACGACGTCCTCGCGTCGGATCCCGCCGACCGCGGCTCGCGCATCTTCACGACGACGTTCGAGCCGGGGTCGACCTTCAAGCCGATCACCGCGTCGATGCTGCTGGACCAGGGGGCGGCCACGCCGATGTCGACCGTGCCGGCGGCTGGGCGCGAGACGTTCCCGAACGGCGCGGCGGTGGGAGACCCGTTCTCGCACGAGACGTACAACTACACGCTCGCCGGCGCGCTGATCGACTCGTCCAACGTGGCCATGTCGAAGTTCGGCGAGAAGCTGCCGGCGCAGGTGCGCCACGACTACCTCGAGAAGTTCGGGGTGGGGCAGCGCACGGCGATCGGCTTCCAGGGAGAGGAGCCGGGCGTTCTGCACCCCGCCGAGAACTGGGACAACCAGACGTACTACGCGACGAACTTCGGCCAGGGCTTCACGACCACCGTGCCGCAGGTGGCGAGCGCGTATCAGGCCATCGCGAACGGCGGCCTGCAGCAGCCCCTGAGCCTCGTCGAGTCGTGCACGAAGGCCGACGGCACGGTGGTCGAGCCGGAGCTGCCCGAGCCGAAGCAGGTCATCAGCGAGCAGGCCGCCGCCGAGACGGCGCTCATGATCGAGAACGTGGCGGCGCAGGGCAGCATCGCCGAGCAGATCGAGGTGCCGGGCTACCGCATCGCGGCCAAGACCGGCACCGCCCAGAAGCCGGCCGAGGGCGGCGGCTACAAGGCGGGCGTCTACTTCACGAGCATCGTCGGCTTCGCCCCGGCCGAGGACCCCGAGTACGTCGTCATGGTCACCCTCGACGAGCCCACTCAGGTAAGGTCGTCTGCGGCCACGGCCCCGGCGATGCAGAAGGCGATGACGCAGGTGCTGAAGCACTATCGCGTGATGCCCTCGACCGGGGAACCCCACCTCTTCCCGAAGTATTGATGCGCGCGCTCGCGCGGAGGTCCAGATGATCGCCCTGACCCTGGCAGAGGTCGCCGCCGCGGTGCGCGGCGACCTGCGGCCGCACGGCTCCGACACCCCCGACACCGTCGTCTCGGGAGGCGTCGACACCGACTCGCGCGCCATCCGCTCCGGCGGCGTGTTCGTCGCGAAGCCGGGCGAGGCGACCGACGGGCACCTGTTCGTCGGCAAGGCGATCGAGAACGGCGCGGCGCTCGCGATCGTGGAGCGGCCCGTCGACGAGCCCGTGTCGCAGATCGTCGTGGCCGACGCCGTCGCCGCGCTGGCCGAACTGGCCCGTGAGGTGGTGGCGCGCGTGCGCGCCGGCGGCCGCCTGCGGATCGTCGGGATCACGGGATCGAACGGCAAGACGACGACGAAGAACATGCTCGCGGCCATCCTGGGTCCCGAGGGCGAGACGGTCGCGCCCGTGGCATCGTTCAACAACGCCGTGGGCGCGCCGCTCACGATGCTGCGGGTCACGCACGACACGCGGTTCCTCGTCAGCGAGTTCGGTGCCGACGCGCCCGGGCAGATCGCGCGTCTGGCCGGCCTCGTCACGCCCGACATCGGCGTGGTCCTCATGGTCGGCATGGCGCATGCGGGCGGCTTCGGCGGCATCGAGGAGACGGTGAAGGCCAAGTCGGAGCTCGTGCGCGCCGTGCGTCCCGGCGGCCTGGCCGTGCTCAACGCCGACGACCCGCGTGTGGCCGGCATGGCGCCGATCGCCGCCGAGCGCGGCGTGGACGTGCGGTGGTTCGGCCGCGACGAGGCCGCCGAGGTGCGCGCCGGCGAGGTCACCGTCAGCGCGGCCGGCACGACGACGGAGGTCTCGATCGCCGGGCGCACGCTGCCGCTGCGCCTGCGGGTGCTCGGCGCCCATCACGTCGTGAACGCCCTCGCGGCGATCGCCGCGGCCACCGCGCTCGGCGTCGAGCCCGAGGACGCCGTCGCGCGGCTCGAGGAGCTCGAGCTCGCCGAGCGGTGGCGCATGCAGGTGCTGGGGAACGACCGCGTGCGGATCATCAACGACGCCTACAACGCCAGCCCCGACTCGTACCACGCGGCGCTGCGCACCCTCGCCCAGATCACGGGTCCCGACGAGCGCATGGTCGCCGTCCTGGGCGCGATGAGCGAGCTCGGCGAGTACGACAACGCCGAGCACGCGAAGGTCGCGCTGCTCGCGGTGCGCCTGCGGATCCCGCGCATCGTGGTCGTGGGCCGCGAGGCGCGCGGGCTCTACCTGTCCGTCATCGCCGAGGGCTCGTGGGACAGCGAGGCGGTGTTCTTCGAGACCGCCGACGAGGCGTACGACTACCTCGTGGGCGAGCTGCGCGACGGCGACCGCGTGCTCGTGAAGTCGTCGAACGCGGCGGGCCTGCGGTTCCTGGGGGATCGTCTGGGAGAATCCTTCTCGTGAGATCACTCCTGACGGCGGCCGCGATCTCGTTCGCGTTCACGCTCTTCCTCACGCCGGTCTTCCTGCGGTACTTCCGCAGGTGGGGGTGGGCGCAGGTGATCCGCACGCCCGACGACCCCCGCAACCCCAATCACGGCGCGAAGCGCGGCACGCCCACGATGGGCGGCGTGATCTTCATCGCCGGCACGATCCTGGGCTATCTCGTCGGCTGCTACGCCGGCAACAACCCGCCGACGCCCTCGGGCCTGCTCGTGATCTGGCTCATGCTCGGCTTCGGCGCGGTGGGCTTCATCGACGACTGGCTCAAGGTGCGCAAGCAGCACTTCGGCGGGCTCGGCAGCTGGCAGAAGATCGTCGGCCAGATCCTCGTGATCATCCCGTTCGCCGTCGCGGCGCAGGCCTTCCCCGACGACTGGGGGCAGACCCCCGGCGGCTTCGGCGTGTCGTTCTTCCGCGAGCTGCCCTGGCTCTCGTTCGCGCTCGTGGCCCCCGTGCTCGGCTGGCTGCTGTACCTCGCGTGGCTCGCGCTGCTGGGCGTCGGGTTCTCGAACGCCGTGAACCTCACCGACGGCCTCGACGGCCTCGCCGCCGGCATCGGCATCTTCGTGATGGGCGCCTACAGCCTCATCGCGTACTGGCAGTTCAACCAGGCGTGCACCGGCGAGGGCCTCGCGGCGGTCGACCAGTCGGCGTGCTACACGGTGCGCGACCCGCTCGATCTCGCGATCATCGCCGCCGCCGTCGTGGCGGGTCTCGTCGGCTACCTGTGGTGGAACGCGCCCAAGGCGCAGGTGTTCATGGGCGACGTGGGGTCGATGTCGATCGGCGGCGCCGTGATGGGCATGGCGGTGCTCACCCACACCGAGTTGCTCGGCATCCTCATCGCGGGCGGCTTCATGCTCGGCCCGGGCTCGGTGGTGCTGCAGCGCCTGTACTTCAAGGCGACGAAGGGCAAGCGGCTGTTCCTCATGAGCCCGCTGCACCACCACTTCGAGCTGCGGGGCTGGCTCGAGGTGACGATCGTCGTGCGGTTCTGGATCATCGGCGGCATCCTGGCCGTCATCGGGGTGGGTCTCATGTACGTCGAATGGCTGAGCCTCGTATGACCGCCGCCGATCGCCTTGCGTCGCTGACGAGCTGGCGCGCCGACTGGTCCGGCCTGCGCGTGGCCGTGCTGGGGCTGGCCGCCACCGGCTTCTCCGTGGCCGACACGCTCGCCGAGCTCGGCGCGGACGTGCTCGTCGTCAGCGAGAAGGCCGAGGAGGAGTACGCGCGCCTCGTGCCCGTGATCGGCGCGCGGCTGCACCTTGGTCCGCTCGATGAGGTGCCCGCCGAGCTGGAGGCCTTCGATCCCGAGCTCATCGTCGCCTCGCCCGGGTTCCCGCCGTCGCACCCCGTGATCCGCTGGGCCCTCGAGCGGGGCGTGGCGCTGTGGGGCGACATCGAGCTCGCGTGGCGGGTGCGCGACAAGGTGCTCCGGCCCGACGGCACCCCCGCCGAGTGGGTGCTCGTCACGGGCACGAACGGCAAGACCACGACCACGCGCCTGGCCGCGACGATGATGAAGGACGGCGGGCTGCGCGCCGCGCCCTGCGGCAACATCGGCGTGCCCATCCTCGATGCCGTGCGCGATCCGGCTGGCTTCGACGTGCTCGTCGTCGAGCTCTCCAGCCACCAGCTCTGGTACCTCGGCCTCAGCGCGCTCGAGGGCCAGCCGGTGCCGCACGCGAGCGTGTGCCTCAACCTGGCCGACGACCACCTGCAGTGGCACGGGTCCTTCGAGGCCTACCGCGACGCCAAGGCCGTGGTCTACCGCAACACCCGCGTCGCGTGCGTCTACAACAAGGCGGACGAGGCGACGCGGCGCATGGTCGAGGACGCCGACGTCGTCGAGGGCGCGCGCGCGATCGGATTCGACCTGGGGGTGCCGGGACCGAGCGACCTCGGGGTCGTCGACGGCATCGTCGTGGACCGCGCCTTCCTCGACGACCGCCGCACCTCGGCCCTCGAGCTGACCACCGTGGCCGAGCTGGCCGAGCGCGACCTGGGTGCTCCGCACGTCGTGGCGAACATCCTCGCCGCTGCTGCGCTGGCGCGCTCGCTCGGCGTCGAGCCCGTCGCGATCCGCGACGCGCTGCGCGTGTTCCGCCTCGATCCGCACCGCATCGAGGTCGTCGCGCGCGCGGCGGGCATCACCTGGGTCGACGACTCGAAGGCCACCAACCCGCACGCCACCGCCTCGTCGCTCGCGGCGTTCCCCGGCGCGATCTGGATCGTCGGCGGCCAGCTGAAGGGCGTCGACATCGGCGAGCTCGTCGCGGCGCGCGGCCCCGAGAGCAAGGCGGCGATCGTCATCGGCACGGAGCGCTCCGAGGTGGTCGCGGCGTTCCGGCGACACGCGCCGGCGGTGCCGCTGTTCGAGGTGGATCACACCGAGACTGAGGATGTCATGACCAGGGCCGTCGAGCTGGCGGCGCAGGTCGCGCGGGACGGAGACGTGGTGCTGCTGGCACCGGCGGCCGCCTCATTCGACCAGTTCCGCGGCTACGACGACCGCGGGGACAGATTCGCACAGGCCGTCAGGGCACGGCTCGAGAGGGGGACGCGCGATGAGCACGACGACGCGTCCTCCGGCGGCCGCTGACGCGCGCGGGACGGACGAGCCCGGCCCGCGCCGCGGCCTGCTGGCGCGGGTCTCGCTCGGTCAGGCGTTCGCGGCGGCGCCCGTCGAGTTCCTGCTCATCTCGTCGACCGCGCTGATCCTCACGGGCTTCGGCGCCGTCATGGTGCTCTCGGCCACGTCGGCGACCTCCATCACGGCCGGCGGCGGGCCGTACGACGCCGCCATCCGCCACGGGCTGTTCGCGCTCGTGGGCGTCCCGCTGATGTTCATCGTCAGCCGGTTCCCCATCGCGTTCCTCAAGAGGATCTCGTGGTTCGCGCTCATCGCGGCGGTGCTGCTGCAGCTGCTCGTGTTCACCCCGCTCGGCTACGAGTCCGGCGGCAACCGCAACTGGATCGATGTCGCGGGCTTCACGCTGCAGCCCTCGGAGTTCCTCAAGCTCGCGCTCGCGCTCTGGGTGGGGTTCATCCTGTACCGCAAGCGGACCCTGCTGGCGAACTGGAAGCACGTGTTCATCCCGCTCGTGCCGGTGGCACTGCTCGCGATCGGCACGGTGCTGGCGGGCGAGGACCTCGGCACGGCCATGATCCTCGTGCTGCTCGTGCTGGGCGCGCTGTTCTTCTCGGGCGTCAAGCTGCGGATCTTCATCCTCCCCGTGCTCGTCGGCATCGTCGGTGTGTTCGCGCTGGCCGTGACGAGCCCCAACCGCATGGCGCGGATCATGAGCTTCCTCGACTCCGAGTGCGCCGACTACTACGACTCCTGCTATCAGCCGCTGCACGGCATCTGGGCGCTGGCCGAGGGCGGCGTCTTCGGGGTGGGCCTGGGCAACTCCAAGCAGAAGTACGAGTGGCTGCCGGCGGCGGCGAACGACTACATCTTCGCGATCGTGGGGGAGGAGCTCGGCCTCATCGGCTGCGCGGTCCTCCTCGCGCTGTTCGCCCTCTTCGCGTACGGTGCGTTCCGCATCATCCGGCGCACCGACGACCCGTTCGTGCGGGTCGTCGCGGGCGGCATCACGGTGTGGATCGTGGGTCAGGCCCTCATCAACATCGGCGTCGTGCTGCGCGTCTTCCCCGTGCTGGGCGTGCCGCTGCCGTTCCTCTCCTCCGGCGGCACGTCGCTCATCTCGGTCCTGCTCGCGTCGGGGGTGCTGCTCGCGCTCGCGCGGACGCTGCCGCCCGTGCCGGCCACGATGGCCGACGCCGCGCCGACGCCCCGCCGCCGCTGAGCGCGCCCGGCGCGGGCGGTCGGCGACCCGTCGCTCTGCGAGGATGGACGGGTGACGACCTACCTGCTCGCCGGCGGCGGCACCGCTGGCCACGTCAACCCGATGCTCGCCGTCGCCGACGGGCTGCGCGAGCGCTCCGCGGACGACGAGGTGCTCGTCCTGGGCACGCGTGAGGGGCTCGAGGCGCGGCTCGTGCCCGAGCGCGGCTACGAGCTCCTCGTCGTCGACAAGGTGCCGTTCCCGCGCCGTGCGAGCGGCGCCGCACTGCGCTTCCCCGCCCGCTTCGCGCGCGCGATCTCTCAGGTGCGCCGGCACATCCGCGCGCACGGCGTCGATGTCGTGCTGGGCGTGGGCGGCTATGCCTCGGCCCCCGCATACGTGGCGGCGCGGCGGGAGCGCGTGCCGTTCGTCGTGCACGAGGCCAACGCCCGCCCCGGCCTCGCGAACGTGCTCGGCGCCCGATGGGCGGCGGGCGTCGGCGTCGTCTTCGCGGGCACGCCGCTGCGAGGCGCCGAGGTGGTGGGCATGCCGCTGCGCCCCGAGATCGCTCGCCTCGATCGGGCCGCCCGCCGCGCCGAGGCACGGGAGTTCTTCGGGCTCGACGCCGACAGGCCGGTGCTGCTCGTCTTCGGCGGATCGCTGGGCGCGAAGCGGATCAACGACGCGATCGCGGGTTCCTGGCGCGACATCGTCGGCGCGGGCTGGCAGATCCTGCACGCCGCGGGGGAGCGCGCGGACGAGGTGGGCGCGGGCGGCGACGGCTACGTCGTCGTGCGCTACGTGGACCGCATGGAGCTGGCGTTCGCCGCGGCCGACGTCGTGCTCTCGCGCGCCGGCTCGTCGACCGTGAGCGAGATCAGCGCCCTCGGCATCCCTGCCGTGTACGTGCCGTACGCCGTGGGCAACGGCGAGCAGCGGCTCAACGCCGCGGGCGCCGTGCGGGCCGGCGCGGCGACCGTCGTCGACGACGCCGCGCTCACGCCCGACCGCGTCCGCTCCGAGCTCGTGCCGCTGCTGCGCGACGCCGACCGCCTCGCGTCGATGCGCGCGGCGGCGGAGGGATCGGGCACGCGCGAGGGCACCGAGAACGTCATCGCGATGCTGGACCGCGCGCTCGCCCGCTGACCTCGACGCGCGCGGTCGGCGTGCGGCCGGGCGACGCGCGTCGTGCCGCACGACGCGCATCGTGGGAGTCCGCCGCCTGTTCGGGCGCGCCGAGCGCGAGTGTCGGCGCGCGAACCTAGACTCGAAGGGCCATGATCAAGCCCGACCTCTCCGTGCCCATCCCGAGCCAGATCCGCGCCGTGCACTTCATCGGCATCGGCGGATCGGGCATCTCGGGGCTGGCCCGCATGTTCCTCGCCGCCGGCGTCCCCGTCTCGGGCTCGGACCGCTCCGAGAGCCAGAACACGCGCGACCTGGCGGAGCTGGGCGCCACCGTGCACATCGGCCACGACGCCGCGAACCTCGGCGACGTCGACACCGTCGTGTACACGGGCGCGATCTGGCCCGAGAACCCCGAGTACCTCGCGGCGAAGGAGCGCGGTCTCACGCTGCTGCACCGCTCGCAGGCGCTGAAGTACCTCATCGGAGGCCGCCGCCTCGTGTCGGTCGCCGGTGCGCACGGCAAGACCACCTCCACGGGCATGATCGTCACGGGCCTCGGCCGGCTGGGTGCCGATCCGAGCTTCGTCAACGGCGGCGTGATCCAGGACAGGGGCGCCTCGAGCGGCACCGGGTCCGACGACCTGTTCGTCATCGAGGCCGACGAGTCCGACGGCACGTTCCTGCTGTACGACACGTCGATCGCGCTCATCACGAACGTCGATGCCGATCACCTCGACCACTACGGCTCGCACGAGGCGTTCGACGACGCCTTCGTGCGCTTCGCCGACGGCGCGCGCGAGGCCGTCGTCATCTCGGCCGATGACGAGGGGGCGCGCCGCGTGAGCGAGCGCCTCACGCACGCGAACGTCATGACCTTCGGCGAATCGCATCGCGCCGACCTGCGCGTCGTCGACATCCGCACCGACGGGCCCGTCGCCTTCGCCCTCGAGCACGCGGGCGAGCGGGTCGAGGGGCGCCTGCAGGTGCCCGGCCGGCACAACGCCGTCAACGCGGCCGGCGCGGTCGCCGTGCTGCTGCAGCTCGGCTACGCTCTCGAGCCCGCCGTGCGCGCCGTCGAGGCGTTCGGGGGCACGGTGCGCCGGTTCGAGCTGCACGGCGCCGAGCGCGGCGTGAGCGTGTTCGACGACTACGCGCATCACCCGACCGAGGTCGCCGCCGCGCTGGCCGCCGCGCGCACCGTCGTCGGGGAAGGGCGGATCATCGCCCTGCACCAGCCGCACACCTACTCGCGCACGCAGCTGATGGCCGGCGAGTTCGCCAAGGTGCTCGAGGAGCTGGCCGACCACACCGTCGTGCTCGACGTGTACGGCGCCC
Organism: Microbacterium sp. NPDC003461; assembly: GCF_053588335.1. NCBI lineage: Bacteria > Bacillati > Actinomycetota > Actinomycetes > Micrococcales > Microbacteriaceae > Microbacterium > Microbacterium sp. NPDC003461. Next base: position 31,323 of record NZ_JBSFPT010000026.1, read on the forward strand.
GCGAGGATCCCATCCCCGGCGTCACGGGCGAGCTCGTGAGCGGCGCGTTCGACGATCCGTCGCGCGTGCGCTTCCTCGCCGACTGGCAGGAGGCGGCCGAGTACACGGCGGGCGTGGCGCGCGAGGGCGACTACGTCATCACCCTCGGCTGCGGCGACGTGTACCGGATCATCCCGCAGGTGCTCGGCGCCCTGCGCGAGGGCGCCGAGGGCTGACGGGGGCATGAAGCGGCCCGGCCCCCTTCCCGCAGCGCGGCCGACCCCGCCCGAGCCGCGCGAGCCCGAGCGGGAGCTCGCGCTCGCGCGCGACGACCACGACCACGCGGTGGACACCGCGCCGATCGCCGACGTCGTCGAGCTGCCGCCCCGTCGCCTCTTCGGCCGGCGGGCCGAGCGGCGGCGTGAGGGGCTCGACGACGGGCCCGACGGGCTCGACGCGACCGTCGATGCCGAGGAACCGGACCTCGACGGCACGCGCGGCGAGGAGCAGGCGACGGGATCCGTCGGCTGGCGAGAGCTCTGGCGCGCCTCCCGCGCCCGCCGCCGGGCGCTGCGCGCGGAGATCCGCCGCTTCACCGCCCGCACCCGCCGCCGCCGCTGGTACGCGATCGGCGCCGCGGCGGCCCTGCTGCTGCTGGTCGGCGGCAGCGTGGGCGCGGCGTACAGTCCGCTGTTCGCGGTGCGCGACGTCATCGTCGTCGGCTCGGAGACCCTCGACGAGGCCGCCGTCGAGGCGGCGCTCGCGACGCAGGTGGGCCGGCCCCTGCCGCTGGTGGACCACAGCGAGGTGAAGGCCGCGCTGCTCGGCTTCCCGCTCATCGAGACCTACGCGATCGAGGCGCGACCGCCGCACGAGCTCGTCATCCGGATCGTGGAGCGCACGCCCGTCGGCGTGATCCAGACGGACGCCGGCTTCACGCTCGTCGACGCCGCGGGCGTGGCGCTGTCGACCACCGCCGAGCCTCCCGCGGGTCAGCCCGTGATCTCCGTCGAGGCGGGTCCCGGCTCCGAGACCTTCGCCGCCGTCGGCCAGGTGCTGCGCTCGCTCCCGGCCGAGCTGCACGGGCAGGTGACCGCGGCCACGGCGAGCACGCCGCAGGATGTGCGGCTCACGCTCGGCGCCACCGGCACCGAGATCGTGTGGGGGACCGCCGACGAGTCGGCCATGAAGGCGCTCTCGCTGCAGAAGATGATGGCCGCGAAGCCGCCCGAGGGCGTCGCCCTGTACGACGTCTCCTCGCCCGAGGCCGTCGTCGTGAGGTAGCGGGGTGTGTTCTTTTCAGAAGCGTCTGCGCCGCTCGGGCACCCGCTGTGCGGGTGCCGCTCGCGTGCTCGCGCCGTCGCGTCCCGCGCCGGCGAGGCGGCGCTGCGCGCCGCGGGGCGGCCGCAAAGGCGCGCGCACCCACACCCATAACACG
>NZ_JBSFPT010000027.1:0-32288 GCF_053588335.1 Microbacterium sp. NPDC003461
GCAGGCGCTGCGCCTCCGCCAGGCGCGTGCGGGCGTCGGCGGCGAAGCGCCGCCTCGCTCTCGCGGGACGCGAGAGCGCGAGCACGCGAGCGGCACCCGCGGAGCGGGTGCCCGAGCGGCGCAGACTCGAAAAGAAGAGTTCAACCCAGCATCAGCTGGGCGATGCGGGCGACCTCGGCCACGCACTCCTGCTCGCGCTCGCGGTCGGGCAGGCCCGCGAGCACCGCGCGGGTCGCCGCCGAGTCCCACATCGCCATGAGCAGGCGCGCCGCGGCCGGCGCCTCGAGCCGCAGCCTCAGCCGGCGCACGCGCACGACGTCCTCGATGATTGCCGCGATCTCGCCCAGCAGGCGGGCCTCCTGCTCCACGAGCGCGGCGCCGAACGCCTCGTCGCGCATGCCGCGGATGCGGATCTCCGCGTGCAGCATGAGTCCGATCCGGTCCTGCACGAGCGAGTCGAGCACGCGCGTGAGCGACGCGAAGTCGTCGCCGTCGAGGAACGAGGGGTCGGTCGCCAGCTCGGCCACGCGGTGGCGCACCTGCGCGATCTGCTGGCCGGCGACGTGCGCGGCCAGCTCGAGGAAGAGCTCGTCCTTGCTGTCGAAGTTCGAGTAGAACGCGCCGCGCGTGAAGCCCGCGCGCTCGCAGATCGTCTCGACCGACGCGGCGCCGAGACCGACCTCGGCGAACACCTGCGCCGCCGCATCGAGCAGGCGCGCCCGGGTGTTCTCGCGGCTGCGGGCCGCCGGCTGCTGTGGCTCGGTGGTCACGGTCGTCCTTTCCCGGGTGATGTTCAGACACGCGTCCGAGGGCGCGCACTACGATACACATACGTATCGGATACAGCGTTGTATCGAATCCCCGCTCCCCGCTCACCGGAGGCGTCTGTGTCCACTCTGCTCTACTCGCTCGGCCGATGGTCGTTCCGCCACCCCTGGCGCGTGCTCGTGTCGTGGATCCTGCTGCTGCTCGTCGTCGGCGCGGGCGCGCTGGGCCTGAACAAGGGCTTCGACAACTCCTTCTCCATCCCCGGCACCGAGTCGCAGGAGGGCCTCGAGCAGCTGAGCCGCACGTTCCCGCAGGTCGCCGGCACCTCCGCGCAGGGCGTCATCGTCGCCGCCGACGGCGACGAGATCGAGGACGAGGCGTACCGCGAGCCGATCGAGGACCTCGTGGCGCAGATCGAGGGGATCGACGACGTCGCGGCCGTGACCTCGCCGTACGACGAGTCGGTGGACGGCACGATCTCGGACGACGGCGTGGCCGCGATCGTCCAGGTGCAGCTCGACGGCCAGGCGACGACGCTCGACGAGTCGGTCAGCGAGGCGATCGAGGACGCGTTCCACGGCCTGCGCGACGAGCTGCCCGACGGCGCGACGGTCGCGCTCGGCGGCGAGTTGTACGCCACCGAGCTGCCCACCGTCACGATCACCGAGGCCTTCGGCGTGATCGTCGCCCTCATCGTTCTCATCGTCGCGTTCCGCGCGATCGCGATGGCGGGCGTGCCGCTGGGCGTCGCGCTGCTGGGCGTGGGCGTCTCGATGCTCGGCATCGTCGCCGCGACCGGCTTCGCCACCGTCAGCGCCACGACGCCCATGCTCGCGCTCATGCTCGGCCTGGCGGTGGGCATCGACTACTCGCTGTTCATCGGGGCGCGGCATCAGGATCAGGTGCGCGAGGGTGTGCCGCTCGAGGAGTCCGCGGCGCGCGCGACCGGCACGGCGGGATCGGCCGTCGTCTTCGCCGGCGTGACGGTGCTCATCGCGCTCATCGGGCTCGGCTTCGCGGGCATCCCGTTCCTCACGACCATGGGCGTCGCGGCGGCCGTCGCGGTCGCGATCGCGGTGGCGATCGCCATCACGCTCACCCCCGCGTTCCTCGGCTTCGTCGGCGCGCGCGCCGGCGGACGGCCTCCGCGCCCCCGCAAGGGCGGGCCGCGCGTCGGATTCTCGCGCCGCTGGGTCGAGGCCGTCACGCGCCACCCGGTCGTCACCACCGTCGCGGTCGTGCTCGGCCTGGGCATCATCGCCGTCCCGGCCGCGCAGCTGCAGCTCGCGCTGCCCAACGCGGGCGTGCTGCCGGAGGAGAGCGAGGCGCGCCAGGCCTACGACCTCACGGGCGAGCACTTCGGCGAGGGCTTCAACGGCCCGCTCATCCTCACCGGCACGATCGTCACCTCCGACGATCCGCTGGCCCTCATGGAGGACCTCGGCGAGGAGGTGGAGCGGATCGACGGCGTCGCCGAGGTCGCGCTCGCCACGCCGAACGAGACGATCGACACGGGCATCGTGCAGATCATCCCCGAGACCGGTCCCTCCGATCCGGCGACGGCGGACCTCGTGCGCGAGCTGCGCGCGCACCACGACGAGTGGCTGGACGAGTACGACATCGACCTGAAGGTCACGGGCTTCACGGCCGTGTCGATCGACATCTCAGATCAGCTCGCCGGCGCCCTGTTGCCGTTCGGCGTCTTCGTCGTGGGCCTGTCGTTCCTCCTGCTCATGATCGTGTTCCGCTCGATCTGGGTGCCGCTGAAGGCCGCGCTCGGCTACCTGCTGTCGATCCTCGCCGCGTTCGGCGTCGTGACGATGGTGTTCGAGTGGGGCTGGGGCGCCGACCTGCTGCACGTGTCGAAGACCGGACCCGTCATCGCGTTCATGCCGATCGTCGTGATGGGCGTGCTGTTCGGCCTCGCCATGGACTACGAGGTCTTCCTCGTCTCGCGCATGCGCGAGGACTACGTGCACGCCGCGAAGCGCCGCGGGCTGCTGGGCCGCGTGGTGCGCCCCGACGCGCGCGAGGCGGCGAACGAGACCGCACTCGAGGCCGTGCGCACCGGCTACACGGCGTCGGCCCGCGTCGTCACGGCGGCGGCGGTGATCATGTTCGCCGTGTTCGCGGCGTTCGTGCCCGAGGGCGACAGCAACATCAAGCCGATCGCGCTCGCGCTGGCCGTGGGCATCGCGGTCGACGCCTTCCTCATCCGCATGACGCTCGTGCCGGCCGTCATGGCGCTGCTGGGCCGCCACGCGTGGTGGATGCCGGCGTGGCTGGAGCGGATCCTGCCGCACTTCGACATCGAGGGCGAGGCCGTGGAGCGCGAGCGCGCCATGGCCGACTGGCCCGAGCCCGGCTCGACCGCGGTCGTGGCCGCCGAGGGGCTGGAGGTCACCGCCGGCGAGGTCGTGCTCGCCTCGGGCGTGGACCTGCGCGCCGAGCCCGGCGAGGCGATCGTGCTGAGCTCCGCCGATCCGCGCGCCTCGCGCGCCGTGGCCCTCGCGATCGCGGGCCGCGTGGCGCCGTCGGACGGGCTGCTGCGCGTGGCCGGGCACCTGCTGCCCGCCCGCGCCGCCTGGGTGCGCACGCACGTGGGCCTCGGGCTGCTCGCCTCGGGCGACGACCCGGTCGCCGCCGCGCGCCACGCGCTGCAGGGCCGCCCCGCCGCCGTCGTGCTCGACGGCGTCGAGCGGCTCTCGGCCGCCGAGCGCGACCAGGTCGCCGCCGCGCTGCGCGACGCGGCCTACGTGGCCGATCCCGACCGCCCGCTCACGGTCGTCGCGACGTGCGCCGACGCGGCCGTCGCGCGATCCCTGCTCTCCGACGCCGGGTGGGCCACCGTCCACCGCGTCGCCGTGAACGATTCGACCCTCGAGGTGAACGCATGACCGTCCTGGAACCCGCGCGCTCGCGCAAGCCCGTCACCTGGCTCACCGTGCTGGGCGTGCTGCTGCTGCCCGCCGTGATCGGCGGCGTGCTCGTCGCCGCGCTGTACAACCCCACCGAGCGGCTCGAGAACATGTCGGCCGCCATCGTCAACCTCGACGACCCTGTCACGATCGACGGGCAGTACACGCCCCTCGGCCGCCAGCTGGCCGCCGGCCTCGTGGACGGATCGGATGACCTCGACAGCAACCTCGACTGGGTGCTGTCGAACGAGGACGACGCGAGCGAGGGCCTGCGCGACGGCACGTACCAGGCCGTCGTGACGATCCCGGAGGAGTTCTCGGCGGCCGCGACGTCGTCGGGCCAGGCGCTCTCCGGCACGCAGGAGGCCGCCGAGCAGGCGACGATCGAGGTCACGACCGCGCCCGATGCGCTCGTCGTGGACGAGGCGATCACGGCGCAGGTGGCCGACGTGGCCGCGTCGACGATGGGCGACATGCTCTCGGAGGCCACGCTGTCGAACCTGCTCATCGGCTTCACGACGATGGGCGACCAGCTGGGCGACGCCGCCGACGGCGCGCGCCAGCTCGCGGGCGGCGCCGGCGAGGCCCGCACGGGGGCGGATCAGCTGGCCGACGGCGCCACGCAGGCCGCGGACGGCGTGGGTCAGCTCGGCGACGGCGTCTCGCAGCTGGCCACGGGTGCCGGCGCCTCGGCCGACGGTGCGCACCAGCTCGCCGGCGGCGCCGCCGCGCTCGCGCAGGGCCTGCGCGGCGACGGCACCGGCACGGGCATCGCGGACGGTGCGCAGCAGCTCGCCGGCGGGGCGCAGCAGCTGGCGGACGGGATCGGTGCGGTCAACGTCGGCCTCAACGGCGACGGCACCGCGGCGAACCCGGGACTCGCGGCCGGTGCGGCCGGCGTTGCGCAGGGCGTGAACGGACTGAAGTCCGGGCTGACGGATCTCCAGCCGGCGGCTTCCGCACTTGGGAACCTTGCGCAGTCCTGCGCTCTTTCGGGCGCCAACGAGAAGTTCTGCCAGCAGCTCCAGGCGGTGGCGGGAACGGAGGCTGATCCTGGCCTTGTCGCGGGGATCTCCGGGCTCGCTTCGGCCGCTGCTGACCAGGTCGCGCCCGGCGCACAGCAGGTCTCCGACGGCCTCGCGCGGGTCGCAGGCGGCACCCCGCAGCTCGCGGCCGGCGCCCAGACCCTCGCCACCGGCGCCTCCGGCCTCGCCGCGGGCGCCGCGCAGAGCGCGGACGGCGCCGACCAGCTCGCGGCGGGTGCGAGCGAGCTGGGCTCGGGTCTCGACCAGCTCACCTCAGGCGCCGAGCAGGCGGCAGCCGGTGTGCCGCAGCTGCACGACGGCGTCTCGCAGCTCGCCACCGGCGCGGGCGACCTCGGCGACGGGATCGGCGAGCTGGCCGGCGGCGCGAGCGAGCTCGCGGGCGGCCTCGAGCAGGCCGTCGACGCCGTGCCGTCGTACGACGACCGCGAGGCGCAGGACCTGGCCTCGGTCGTCGCGAACCCGGTGGGCACCTCGGGCACGGGGGACTCGCTCTTCGGCGCGTCCGCGATCCCGCTGCTGGCCACCGCCGTGCTGTGGTTCGGCGGGCTGGCCACGTTCCTCGCCCTGCGCGCCGTCAGCGCGCGCGCCCTCACCTCGCGCCGCGCGTCGGTGCTGCTCGCGGGCGGCGCGCTGCTGCCCGCCGCCGTCATCGGCGCCCTGCAGGGGGCGCTCGTCGCCGGCATCCTGCAGCTGGCCGGCGGCTACGAGATCGGCACCTTCTGGGGGCTGCTGGGGGTGTCGGTGCTCGCCGGCGTGGCGTTCGCGGCCGTGCACCAGGCCCTCGTGGCGGTGTTCGGCGGTGCCGGCCGCTGGATCGCCGCGATCGTCGGGGCCGTGGCCATCGCCGTGAGCATCGTCTCGACGATCCCGTCCGAGCTGCTCGGGGTGAAGGCGTTCCTGCCCACCACGCCGGCGTTCGACGCCTTCCTCGCCGTCATGGCCGACACCGGCGCGGGCGGCGCGGCGATCGCCGGCCTGCTCATCTGGGCGGTGCTGTCGTTCGCCGTCTCGACCCTCGCGGTAGCGCGCCGCCGCTCGGTCTCGACGAAGGCGCTCCTCGAACCCGCCTTCGCCTGATCCGCACGCGGGCCGAGGCCCGGGCTCTCCCGCCCGGCCTCGGCCCGCACTGCGCTCGGCCTCGGCTCCGCGCTGCGCGCTCCGCTCGGCCCGTCTCGGCTGCGTTCGCTCCGCTCACTCCGCTCGACGACCACACGCCCGCTCGTCGACCGGAGCGCCCGAAGGGCGCGCAGCGGAGACAGGTCGAGCGAAGGCCGCGCAGCGGCCGGAGCCGAGACCACCCGCTCGACCACGCAGAGCGCCGCACTGCACAATCCCCTGAGCATTCCGGCGTGACGGCCCACGGCGCTCGTGAGGCTCCTAGGCTCGGTGGATGGCTACCACCGAGATCACGAAGGACAACCTGAACGACACGATCGCGCAGGATGGCATCGTCCTGCTCGACTTCTGGGCCGACTGGTGCGGCCCGTGCACGCAGTTCGCGCCGGTGTTCGAGAAGGCATCGGAGGAGAACGCCGACATCACGTTCGGCAAGGTCGACACCGAGGATCAGAAGGAGCTCGCGGCGGCCTTCCAGATCACGTCGATCCCGACCCTCATGGCCTTCCGCGACGGCATCGGCGTGTTCGCGCAGCCGGGCGCGCTTCCCGAGCAGAGCCTGAACCAGCTCATCACCGCCGTGCGCGGGCTCGACATGGACGACGTCCGCCGCCAGGTGGCCGAGAAGCAGGCCGCCGCCGAGGGCTGATCCGGCCATCCGCGACCCGAAGGGGCCGCTCCACGCGCAGCGGAGCGGCCCCTTCTTCATGCCGTCAGCCTCGAGGCGGAGACGGCCGGCGCAGGCCCGTCGTGCGCTTGAGCCGGTAGTCGATGCGGTCGTCCACGTACTCGTCGAGCACGGGCGACGACCCGATGCTGCCGGCGATCTCTCCGGTGATGTGCTCGGTCACGCGCTCGAGGCGCGCCGTGCTCTCGGCGTACTGCATCGTCTTGTACTCGTAGGTCAGCGCCTTGACGATCGAGATGGCCATGAGGATGAGGATCACGCTGAACGGCAGCGCCGTGATGAGCGATCCGGTCTGCAGCGTCTGCAGCCCGCCGGCCAGCAGCAGCGCGATCGCGAGGGCGCCCTCGAGCACCGCCCACAGCACGCGCGACCAGACCGGCGGGTTCGGGTGCCCGCCCGAGGCGAGCATGTCGACGACGAGCGAGCCGGAGTCGGACGACGTGATGAAGAACAGCGCGACGATCACGATCGTCAGGACCGACAGGACCGACCCCAGCGGCAGGCCGCCGAGCACCTGGAAGAGCGAGCCCTCCGCCGAGACCTCGCCGTCGACGACGAGGTCGCCCTCGCCGAAGAACTGGCGGTACAGGCCGTTTCCGCCCAGCACGGAGAACCAGATCATGCCCACGATCGTCGGCACGAGCAGCACACCCGCGATGAACTGGCGCACGCTGCGGCCGCGCGAGATGCGCGCGATGAAGACGCCGACGAACGGCGCCCACGCGATCCACCAGCCCCAGTAGAAGATCGTCCAGCTCGAGAGCCACTCCTGCGCCTCGGCGCCCTGGTACGCGCCGACGTCGACCGTCATCTCGAGCACGTTGGCGAGGTATACGCCGAGGGACTGCACGAGGTTGCGCGCAAGGAACAGGGTCGGCCCCAGCACGAGCATCGACACGAGCAGCACGCCGGCGAGGCTGATGTTGAGGTTCGAGAGCCACTTGATGCCGGCGCCCAGGCCCGAGATGACCGAGATCATGGCGAGCAGCGTGATCGCGACGATGAGCACGACGAGCAGGGTCGTGTCGGCGGCCGAGACGATGCCGATCGCCTGCATGCCCGCGGCGATCTGCTGCACGCCCAGGCCGAGCGACGTGGCGACGCCGAACACCGTGCCGAAGATCGCCACGATGTCGATGACGTCGCCGAGCCAGCCCTTCACGCGATCGCCGAACAGCGGCTCGAGGGCCCAGCGGATCGAGACGGGCCGGCCGCGGCGGTGGATGGCGAAGGCGAGCGCGAGGCCGATCACGGCGTACACCGCCCACGGGTGCAGGCCCCAGTGGACGAACGTCTGCGCCATCGCCATGCCGGCGAGCTCGGACTCGTCTCCCGACCAGCCCGGCTTGGGCTGCACGGTGGCGTACGTGAGCGGCTCGCCCACGCCGTAGAAGATGAGGCCGATGCCCATGCCGGCACTGAAGAGCATCGTGAACCAGCTCATCAGGCCGAACTCGGGCTCGTCGCCCTCGCGGCCGAGCGTGATGGATCCGAGCTTCGTGAGCGCGATCGTGATCACGAAGACGACGAAGCCGCCGACGACGAGCATGTAGTACCAGCCGAGATCGGCGACGATCCACCCCTGGGCGGCGTCGAAGACCTCGCGCGTGCGCACGGGGAACACGATGGCGAGGACTGCCACCGCGACGATCACGATCAGCGCGGGCCAGAACACGCGCGGCGCGACGAGTCCCTTGCCGATGCGCACGCCCTGCCGCCGCAGCTTGCGGGTGATCTCCTCGTCGGAGTCCTCCTCGGCGATGTAGTGGCGCTCGGGCACGCGCTCGATCGCGGGGTTCTGCGGGAGCTCCTCCCCGCTCAGCGGGTCGATGTGCGTGGGGACGGCGCCGGGATCCTCCGGCGTGCCGGGCTGCGTGCTCAACGGTCTTCCTTCCGTCATCCGGTCGGGCGAGCAGAGCCGATCGAGCGGCGCCGTTCCGTGTGGTGCGGCCCGGTCAGCTCCTCGGTCAGTGTAGTTGCGCGGCCCGGCGGCGCTCCGGGCCGCGCGCGGAAACTGGGGAGAGCCTGGGGATTTGCGCGTTCGGCGGACGACACGCCCCTCGATCGGCAGCGAGTCGGCGTACGCTCCCGGACATGTTCCACCGCCGCATCCGCCTGCCGTCGGGAAGGCAGTTCGCCCTGACCTGGGCCGTCGGAGACGAGTGGGGCGGGATGACGTCGGCGATGCTGCATCGCAGCGCGGCGTTCGCCCGCCTCGCGGGCGCGCCCGTCACGGTGCTCACGCTCGATCCCGACCCCGACTACCCGGCGCGCGCCGAGCGGCTGCGCGCCGACGGCCGGCTCCCCGAGGGCGTCTCGCTCGCGAACCTGTGGGACTGGCTGCGCACGCACCCGCTGCCCGGCGGATCGCTGCGCCTCGGCCGGCACGCGTTCACGCCGCTCGCGGAGCTCGGCCCGGATCCGGCGGAGCGCATCGAGGAGCGCGAGCGCGACGGCCGCGTGCTGAGCCGGGTGCGCCGGGCCGCCGACGGCGAGATCCTGCAGACCGACCACTACCGGCTCGACGGCAGCCTGCTGCTGTCCGAGCGGCGCGACACCGCGGCGCGCGGGCGTCTGGGCGGCAAGTCGGTCGTGCTGTGCGACGAGGGCGGCGCCCCGGTGCGCTCGTGGGGGCGGATCGCCGACCTGTACCGCGCCTGGCTCGACGCCGTCACGGCACGCCGGCCATCGTTCGTCATCGTCGACAGCAAGACGACCGCCCGCTGGGCGATCGAGTACCGCCGGCGACACGTGGTCACGATGCACGTCGTGCACGCGTCGCACCTGGTGGGCACGGAGCGGCCGTTCGGGCGGCTGCGCGAATCGCGCCGGCGGGTGTTCGAGGACCTGGACGGCTTCGACGCCGTCGTGCTGCTCACGCCGCGCCAGCGCGACGACGTCGTGGCGCTGCTGGGGCCGCACGCCGGGCTCGAGGTGATCCCGAACAGCCGGGATCTGCCGCCCGCTCCCCCGCCGCGAGGCCGCTCGCCGGGGCGGGGCGTCGTGCTCGCGAGCCTGACCCGTCGCAAGCGCGTCGGCCACGCGATCCGCGCCGTCCAGGCCGCGGCGCGGCAGGGGGCGGACGTCACGCTCGACGTGTGGGGCGAGGGCGAGGAGCACGCCAGGCTCGAGGCGCTCGCCGACGATCGCGTGCGGCTGCGCGGCTACGCGCCCGGCGCGGCGGCCATGCTGGAGGAGGCGTCGTTCCTGCTCTCCACCTCGACGTCCGAGGGGTTCCCGCTCGTGCTCGTGGAGGCCATGACCGCGGGGTGCCTGCCGATCGCCTACGACGTGCCGTACGGGCCCGCCGACATCATCCGCGACGGCGAGAACGGCTTCCTCGTGCCCGCGGGCGACGAGGAGGCCCTCGCGGCGGCGATCGTGCGCCTCGTCGGGCTGCCCGAGCGCGACAGGGCCCGCATGCGGCGCGCGGCGATGGCGACCGCGCGGCGCTACTCGGACGAGGAGATCACGCGCGCGTGGGCTCGGGCGATGCGCCGCGCCCGCCACCGGAAGTCGGGGTGAACAGCGCCGCCACGCGCGCCCCGGCCGCCCGCGCCACGCGATGCGCGGGCCGCTCCACGACGCGGAAGAACGCCCAGGCCACGACGAGGCTGAGCGGCACGCCGACGAGGGCGACGAGACCCCAGCGCTCGTCGCCCCACGCGAAGGCGAGCGTCGCGAGGATCGGCGCGTGCACGAGGTAAAGGCTGAACGACACCTGGCCGAGCCACCGCGCCGGCCGCGTCTCGAGCAGGCGCGCCGCCAGCGGCGAGCCGATCGCCACGAGGATCAGCCCCGCCGCGCCCGCCCCCGCGAGCCCCCAGAGCGCGTCGCCGAGCGCGCTCGAGGCGGGCACGAACGGCCGCGTCCACCACGACGCGATGAGCAGCAGTGCCGATCCGACGGTGGCGGCCAGCCACAGCAGCGGGCGGCGGCGCTCCCGGGCCCACCGCGTGAGGTCGGGCAGCCGGACGGCGATGAGGCACCCGACGAAGAACGTCGGCAGGTACACGAGCGCGTCGAGGTCGAAGGGCCGCTCGTCGAGCACGCGCCCCGCGACCATCGCCGCGACGCAGACCGCCGCCGCGGGCCAGGCCCAGCGCCGCAGCAGCACCGCGAGCGCGACGTAGACGGGCAGAAGGATGCTGAACAGCAGCTCCCAGCGCAGCGACCACAGCGCGTTGACGGTGTCGTACGAGGCGGGGGTGAGCGTCGCCTCGCGCAGCGCGAGCTCCCAGTCGGGGAAGGAGATGTTCGCGTTGATGATCCACGCATCGGGCGTGACGGCGGCCTCGTCGCGCGGGAACACGACGACCAGCAGCACCGAGAGCAGGATCGCGGCCCACACCGGCAGGTACAGCCGCAGCAGCCGCGAGACGGCATAGCCCGGCCACGAGAACCCGTCGCGCAGCGCGGGCAGCGTGATGACGAGCCCCGAGAGCACGAAGAACACCTGCACCGCCTCGGTGCCCGCGAACCCCAGCTTCAGGGGCGTCTCGGTCGCCGTCTCCCAGACCAGACGCGCCGTGCCCTCATTCGCGAAGGGCTTGGCGATGAGGCTCGCGTGGTACAGCACGACGACGAGGGCGGCCACGCCGCGCACGCCGTCGAGCGCATGCAGTCTGCGTGCGGATGCCGGCATCCGCCCAGCCTAGGCATGGCGCCCGTGCGGACGCCGAGCGGGCCGCGCCTCAGCTGAGGCCGCTGTAGGCGTGCAGCCCGTCGAAGAAGGTGTTGACGATCGTGAAGTTGAACAGCACGGCGGCGAAGCCGACGATCGCCAGCCACGCCGAGCGGCTGCCGCGCCAGCCGCGCGTCGCGCGGGCGTGGATGTAGCCGGCGTAGAGCACCCAGATGATGAAGGTCCAGACCTCCTTCACGTCGAAGCCCCAGTAGCGGCCCCAGGCGTCCTGCGCCCAGATGGCGCCCGCGATGAGCGTGAAGGTCCAGAAGATGAAGCCGACGATCGCGAAGCGGTACGCCAGCCCCTCGAGCGCCTCGGCGGAGGGGATCGTGCGGAGCATCGAGCGCCGGCCCGCCGCCCCGGGCGACTCGAGCGCCTTGCGCTCGCGGCGCGCCTGCAGCAGCTGCAGCACGCTGAGCGCGAAGGCGAGCGCGAGGAACGCGGTCGCGAGCGAGGCGACGAAGACGTGGATGACGAGCCAGATCGACTTGAGCGGATCCATCAGCGGCACGATCTCGACATAGAACGTCGAGGAGGCGCCCAGCAGCACCGTGACGAGCCCCGTCATGAACGTGCCGAGGAAGCGCAGGTCGCGGAAGATCAGCACGCCCAGGTACACGGCCGTGATGAGGAGCGTGCCCGTCATGGCGAACTCCCACATGTTCGACCACGGCACGCGCCCGGCGGCCACGCCGCGCAGCACGGTGCCGCCCAGGTGGAAGACGAAGCCCAGCACGGTGAGCACGGTGCCGATGCGCCCGAACACGGCCCGCTTGGCGCCGCCTGCGGGGGCGTCCGACGGCTCGTCCTCGGCGAGCGCGGCCGTCGATCCACCGGAGGACGTCGCGGCCCCGACCGTCACGAGGCGGCGCTCGGCGTCCTTCACCTCGATCGACTGCTGCGAGCGCTTCGCGAGGTCCACCGCGTAGGCGATGAAGGCGAGGGCGTAGATCGCGATCGCGGTCCAGATCAGGATGACGGAGTAGGTGTCGAGCTGGGCGATGTCGGGCATGCGCTCATCCTACGTTCGGGCATCTGGGAGCGGGCTTGCCGTCTGATCGCGAGTGGCTTGCTGTGGCTGAACTCATCGGTTGCTGAACGAAGGCGCGCCAGCGCCGGAGATGAAGCGACCAGCGCAACGCGCGTCAGTCGCGCAGTGCGGCGAGGTGCTTCTCGGCGAGCTGGTCGACGGCGGCGCCGAGGCCGGGATCCTCGCCGCGTGCGAGACCCGCGTACTCGATGCGCACGGCGTCGCCGTCCGCCGTCGCCTTCACCCACACGCGCCGGCGCGGCACGAACAGCGCCGTCAGCAGGCCCAGCAGCGCGAGCACCGCGAAGACGAGCACCCACACCGCCGAGGCGTCGTAGTGGATCTGCAGCGATGCGAAGCGCTTGACCGACTCCGTCATGCCCAGCGCCGGGTCGAAGCCCTCGGGCGTCTCGTCGACGAACTCGATCGTGCCCCAGCCGTTCGGCAGCTCCTGCGACTCCCCCGGCGCGAGCTCGATCGACTCCACGCCCGTGTCGCCGCCCGTCAGCCGATCCATGCCGGTCGGGTCGAGCGTGTACACGTTGCGGGGCGTGCCGTCGTCGATGCCCAGGTCGCCCGCGTACACGTCGAGCGTGAGCACGGGGTTGAGCAGATCGCCGTAGATCGAGGTGAGCGCGCCGGTCGTCAGCTCGCCGACGGTCGGATAGAAGAAGCCGACCATGCCGAGCTGCTCGGGCATCCCGTCGGCCACCTTCACCACGCCCTGCGAGGTGAGGTTGTTGTCCTGCGGCAGGAACGCGACCGAGTCGTGGAAGACGACCTCGCCCTCGGCGTTCGTGATCCGGATCGTCGGGGCGTAGCCGTTGCCCAGCAGGTAGATGCTGTCGCCGCCCACCTCGAGCGGGTCGTTCACGCGCACGGATCCCTCGGTCGCCTCGCCCCCGCCGGGGTAGCGCACCGAGACGTTCGCGGAGAAGTCGCCCGCCTGGCCGGCGCCGTTCGTGCCGGGCGGCTGGTAGGTCACGTCGAACGACTCGAGCGTCATGGCGTACGGGGTGAGCGCGTCGTCCGAGACCCAGCGGCCGCGGTTCATGGACGAGTAGTCCAGCAGCGAGTTGACGAACGTCGTCCCCTCCACCACCACGCGCTGGCCCGTGTAGGCGAAGCCGCCGCCCACGCCCACGGTCACGAGCACGCCCACGAGCGCGGCGTGGAACAGCAGATTGCCCGTCTCGCGCAGGTAGCCGCGCTCGGCGGAGACGGATCGCGTGCCGCGGCGCTCGTCGTCGTAGCGCTCCACGCGGTAGCCGGCCGCCCTCAGCTGTCGCTCGGCGAGGGCGACCGCCGCGGCGGCGTCGGCACCCTCGAGCGTCTCGGCGCGGTGATCCGCGAGCCGGCCCAGGCGCGCCGGGGTGCGCGGCGGGCGCGAGCGCAGCGCTTTGGCGTGGTGCTTGGTGCGCGGCAGGATGCAGCCGATCAGCGAGACGAACAGCAGCAGGTAGATGGCCGAGAACCAGGGCGACTGGTACACGTCGAACATCTGGATCGCGTCGAGCACCGGGAACAGATCGGGGTTCTCGGCCTCCCACTGCACGACGCCGTTGGGGTCGGCCATGCGCTGCGGGAAGATCGATCCCGGCACGGCGGCGATCGCCAGCAGCAGCAGCAGCACGAGCGCAGTGCGCATGCTCGTGAGCTGCCGCCAGGCCCAGCGCAGCCAGCCGACCGGGCCGAGCGCCGGCTGGTTCACCGGCTCGTCGCCGTCCACGTGGTCGGACGGACGGAGCGGATCGGCCTGCACCTCAGAGCGGGAGCGGGACACTCGTCAGCACCCCCTGCAGTCGAGACATGATCATGGTCCACACGCCCGTGACCATCAGCAGGCCGAGGATCACCAGCAGCACGCCGCCGACGACGTTGACGACGCGGATGTGGCGGCGCAGGAAGGCGAGCGAGCGCGTCGCCCAGCCGAAGCCGAGGGCGACGAGCAGGAACGGGATGCCGAGACCCAGCGAGTACGTCACGCCGAGCAGCGCCGCGCGACCGGCGTCGCCCGTGGTCCAGGCGATCGACATGATGGCCGACAGCGTCGGGCCGATGCACGGCGCCCAGCCGAGGCCGAGCGCGATGCCCAGCAGCGGCGCCCCGACGAGGCCGAGGCCGCTGCGCACCTGCGGGCGGACGATCCGCTGCGCGACGCCGAACATCCCGATGAACACGAGCCCCATCGCGATGACCACGACGCCGAGGATGCGCGTGACGAGGTCGCCCCACTCCAGGCTGAAGCGCTGCATGGCGCCGCCCGCGAGGCCGCCGAGCACGATGACCGTGACGAACACGAGGGTGAAGCCGGCGATGAACAGCAGCACGCCGCCGACCATCCGGCCGCGCGGGGCGCGCTCGGCCGGCGTCTGCGGCGAGACGGCGCCGGCGACGAAGCCGAGGTAGCCGGGCACGAGGGGCAGCACGCACGGCGAGAGGAACGAGATGAGGCCGGCGAGCAGGGCGATCGGCAGCGCCGCCCACAGGGCGCCGTCGAAGACGAGGGAGCCGGCGTTCACGCGCGGCCCGATCCGGACCGCGCGGTCACGATTCCGCCAGCGTCTCGCCGACGAGGGTCGACAGGATCGACGGGCTCTCCAGCTGGCCGATGATGCGCGCCGCGACGCGGCCCTCGCGGTCGAGCACGAGCGTGGTCGGCGTGGCCTGGATGGTCGTGGCCGCCGCGAAGGCGAGCTTCACGTCGCCCGTGTTGACGTCGATGATGCTGGGGTAGGTCACGCCGTTGTCGCGCGCGAAGGAGCGCGCGGTGTCGGCCTGGTCGTACGTGTTGACGCCCACGAACGACACGCCCTCGTCGCGGTACTCCTGCCACACCGCCTCGAGATCGGGGGCCTCGACGATGCAGGGGCCGCACGCGGCGTACCAGAAGTTGACGACGACGACATCGCCGGCCACGTCGTCGCTCGAGAGCTCCTCGCCGTCCTCCGTGACGCCCGCCCACTCGACGGGCTCGCCGCGCTCCTCCGGCGCGATCGGATCGACGCGGAAGTCGCTCGAGATGAAGCCCTTGTTCTCGCCGTTCAGGTAGTCCTCGGTGACCGGATCGGGCGCGCACGCCGCGAGCGTCGCGAGCGCCAGCAGGGCGGCTCCGGCAGCGGCGATCCGGCGGGGGCGAGTCACGCGACCATCCTACGTTTCGCCCTCCGCGCGACCTGTGTGAAGCCCGATAGCGCGCAGTCGTCGTCGGGTCTACACGGCGCCGACGTCGATCGAGCGCTCGTGGGTGGCCGGCTCGGCGTAGTCGACCTCGCGCCACACATCGCCCACGCGCTCGAACGACGTCACGCTCGACAGCGCGCAACGGCGGGTGCGGGGATCGTGCCGCAGCGGCAGCCCCGCCACCGACAGGTGCGCGATCCAGATGGGCGCCTGGTGCGAGACCACGACGACGTCGTCGTCGTGCTCGTGCCACAGCTCGTCCATCGCCTCGCGCATCCGCGCGGCGATCAGGGCATAGGGCTCGCCCCAGCTCGGCACCGACGGGCGCATGAGGTGGTGCCAGTTCCAGGGCCGCAGCACGGCGCGGCGCATCACCTTGCCGGCGAACGCGTTCCACGGCTCGACGACCCGCTCGTCCGGCTGCGCCACGAGGCCGAAGATCTCGGCGAACGGCTCGGCCGATTCGCGCGTGCGCTCCAGCGGCGAGCACACGAGCGCCGACACGGGGCGCCCGAGCGACTGCACGTGCTCGGCGGCCACGCGCGCCATGAGGCGCCCGGCCTCGCTGAGCCGGTACCCCGCGATGCGCTCGTAGAGCACGCGCCGCGGGTTGTGCACCTCGCCGTGGCGCACGAGGTGGATGCGCGCTGCCGTCACGCTCCCAGTCTAGGAGCCGTCGTTCAGGCCGGATCGACCCGGAACGTGCACGCGACGGCCTCGGGGGCGATCGTCGCGTCGATCGACGAGCGCGGCGACGCGGCGTACTTGCGCTCCACCTCGGCCGTGATCGCCGCCTGCACCGGATCGTCCGCCGGCACGCGCGTGAGCGTGACCGCCTCGCGCGGCAGCGCGAGCGCGGCGTCGCGGTCGGTCTCGGCGACCGATCCGTCGCCCAGGACGAAGGCGACGGGCCGACCGGCCACCACGTGCTTGTACCACCACGACCGCTCGCCGTACGCGGAGCGCACGTAGGGCACCCCGTCCACGACCATCGACCAGATCGCCGTCGCGGCGGGCTCCCCCGCCTGGCGGGTGGTCACGATCGCCACGATCTGCGTCTCGCCCAGCACCTTCACCACGTCGTCGTACGCCATGGTGACGACGCTACCGCGCCGGCGCGGCGCCGGGCCCGTACGCTCGAGACATGCGCTTCCCGTGGCCCGCCGCGTTCCTCGTCGACGTGATCCTCGTCGTCATCTTCGCCTGGATCGGCGTGGAGCAGCACCACGGCGACCTGACGCTGCCGACGTTCGCCGCGGCGGTGTGGCCGTTCCTCGCCGCGCTCGCGATCGGCTGGATCGCCACGCTCGCGTGGCGGGCGCCGGCGAAGCCCCTGCGCGGCGGGCTCCCGGTGTGGGCCGTGACGGTCGCGGGCGGGATGATCCTGCGCGCGCTCACCGGCGGCGGCACCGCGCTGCCCTTCGTGATCGTCACGGCCGTGACGCTGCTGCTGTTCCTCGTCGGCTGGCGGGTGCTGGCCGTGCTCTTGCGATCTGCGCGACAGCCGCGGAGATGAAGCGAGACCGCAACCGGTCGTCGACCGAGCGAAGCGAGCGGAGACGGCTTGAGCGGAGCGCGAAGCGCGGAGTCGAAAGCAAGGCCTGCACCCACGGCCTCGGCTCGCTTCGCTCGCTCGGCCCGTCTCCGCTCCGGCGCTTCGCGCCTCCGGTCGACGAACGGAAGTTGCTGTGGTCGCTTCATCTTCGTTCGCTCCGCTCACTACGTTCAGCAACCGCGGGGTCGCACCGCACCGGTTGCTGAACGGAGCGGCCGGAGGCCGCGGAGATGAAGCGACCACCGCAACCGGTCGTCGAGTTGCTGTGGTCGCTTCATCTTCGTTCGCTGACGCTCACTGCGTTCAGCAACCGGTGAGTTTCACCAATCGGCTGCTGAACGGAGCGGGTCAGCCCGCGCGGAGGTCGACGTGGCCGGCCGAGACCTGCACCTCCACCGTGCGCGGGGCGTCGAACGACCGCTCGAGGTTGTTCGTCTCCACCTGCCCGGCCTCCTCGTCCGTCGAGACGGCGTAGGGCGCGTCGGGCAGCGTGAGGTCCAGGGCTCCGGCGCTCACCTCGATGCCGACGCGATCGGGCGCCTCGCCCGTGAGCGTGGCGCGGGCGTGACCGGCCGCGAGGTCGAACGTCACGTCGCGCACGTCCGCCAGCTCGACGATGGCCTGACCGGCGCCGATGGTGACGTCGAGCGCCTCGGCCGTGCCCTCGATCTCGGCCAGGCCGGCGCTGATGTCGAGGCCGACCTCGCCGAACACGCCGTCGGCGAGCACCTGACCGGCGCCGAGCTCCACGTCGAGGTCGACGCCCTCGAGGCTGGCGGGCAGGGTCAGCGTGGCGGCGTTCTCGTCGCCGAACCAGTCCCAGCTCCAGCCGATGTTCCAGTCGAAGGGTGCGGAATCGGCCACGACGATCCGGTCGCCGTCGCGCTCGAGGCGCCAGTCCGATCCGGATGTCGACGTCGACTCGAGCGAGACCTCGTCGCCCTCGCCGAAGGTGACCCGCAGGTCACCGCGCGACATGTCGATGTCGATCCCGGTGACCCCCGCGACGCTGCCGATCGACTGCGACACGGGATCGGGGCGGGTGGCCTGCCGCACCGTGGAGATGGACGTGAACACGGCCGAGAGGACGAGGCCGAGCGCGCCGAGCGCCGCGACCGTGATCGCGAGCGCGCGCGTGCCGGTGCGGGTGGATTCGCTCTGCGGCGCCGGGTTCTCCGGCGTCACGGGGGGAGGGGTCAGCTGCGTGGTCATCGTTCCGTTCCTGTCCGTCCGCGCTCGGGCGCGGGCCCCACGGGCCCCGTCGCTCCGTTCGCTTCGATATGGGCGAGCACCGCCAGCACGCGGCGGTTGCCCTGCTCGTCCTGGTCGAGGTCGAGCTTCTGGAAGATCGAGGTGATGTGCTTCTCGACGGCGCCGGCGCTGATGAACAGCAGGCGCGAGATGGCGGCGTTGTTGCGGCCCTCGGCGATGAGCGAGAGCACCTGGCGCTCGCGCTCGGTGAGCCGCTGCATCTTCTCGTCGCGCGCCCGCCGCGTGAGCAGCTGTGCGACGACCTCGGGGTCGAGCACCGTCGCCCCCTCGGCGATCCGGTCGAGCGACTCGAGGAAGTCGGCCACGTCGGTGACGCGGTCCTTCAGCAGGTAGCCGACGGCGCCGCCGGGCTGGGCGATCAGGTCGCTGGCGTAGCGCTCCTCGACGTACTGCGAGAAGACGAGCACGGCCAGCTGCGGGTCGCGCCGGCGCAGCTCGAGCGCGGCGCGGATGCCCTCGTCCGTGAACGTGGGCGGCAGCCGCACGTCCAGGATGCACAGCTCCGGCTCGGTGCGGTCCACCTCCTCCACGACATCGCGGGCGTCGGTGAGGGCGGCGACCACCTCGTGGCCGGCGTCCTCGAGCAGACGCACGAGCCCCTCGCGCAGCAGGACGGAGTCCTCGACGATCAGGATGCGCATGGCACGCTCACCTCCAGTGACGTGGGGCCGCCCTGCGGGCTGTCGAGCCGCGCCGTGCCGCCGAGTGCGGTGATCCGGTTGCTGATGCCGTCGAGGCCGCCGCCGGGGATGACGCGGGCGCCGCCGATCCCGTCGTCCTCGACGCGGGCCCACAGCACGCCCTGCTCGGGGCGAGAGCGCACGACGACGCGCGCCTCGGTGGCCCGGGAGTGCTTGGCCGCGTTCGTGAGGCTCTCGGCGATCGCGAAGTACACGGCCGCCTCGGCGTCGCGCCCGGCCCGCACGTCCATGCGCACGTCGAGGTGCACCGGGATGTGCGAGCGCGAGGCGAGGGCCGACAGCGCCGCGTCGAGGCCGCGGTCGTCGAGCACCGAGGCGTGGATGCCGCGGGCGAGCTGGCGCAGCTCGGTGATGGCCGCCTTCGTGGAGGTGTGTGCCTCGGAGATGAGCTGCTTGGCGGCCTCCGGATCGGTGTCGATCTTGTTCTGCGCCATGCCGAGCGTCATGCCCACCGAGACGAGCCGCGGCTGAACGCCGTCGTGCAGATCGCGCTCGATGCGGGTGCGCTCGAGCTCGCCGGCGCGGATCGCGCCCTGCCGCTGTGTGGCGGCGTCGCGCGCCTGGGCCGTGAGCTGGGCCTCGCGGATGGGGGCGATCAGCACGCGCGAGAGCACGCCGTGCAGCAGGGCCAGGCCCACGAGCACCGCGAGCGCCAGCAGGGAGAGCAGGATGCCGGCGAGGGGCGTCCACGCGACGTCGATGCTCCAGCGCTCGATCTCCACGGCCCCGTCGGTCACGTACAGCGGCGCGAAGGCGCCCGTGGCCGCGGCGACGAGGAGCCCGAAGGCGGCCCACGCGATCCAGCCGAGGATCGACGCGACGACGAGGTGGGCGATCGCGCGCCACATGCCGCCGTCGATGAACTGCAGCCAGATGGTGTGCAGGAACCCGCCGAAGCCGCGCTTGGGCGAGCGGCGCGCCTTGAGCATCGGCAGCCCGAAGCCGTACAGGCCCTCGACCCTGGCGGTCTCGAGGAACGCCGCGGCGTAGAGGCCGTAGACGAAGCCGAGCAGCAGGATCGCACCCACGACGAAGACGAGCAACCCGAAGCCCACGGCGAAGAGGATGCCGAGCACGGTGAAGACGGCGGCGCCCCAGAAGCCGATGAACGCGAGGTGGGCGATGGCGCCGAGGATCGCCAGGGGTGAGGCGATCGAGCGCGGCGCGGGGGTCGTGCGCACCGCGCCGGTGACCGGCGCGGGCGCCGGGGGGACGGTCGGCGCCGCGGGGGCTCCGGTGTCGCCGGATGGCGTGGTGGTCGAGATCATGGTTCCACGCTAGGGTTCCGGCGACCGCCGCACAGCGGGGCGCTCCGCCCGATCCGGCGGGGGGATATCCCCCGCGGTCACTCGGCGGAGGGGCCGTTCTCCGATCCGTCGCGCCGCGCGCGCAGCAGCTGGCGCACGCGCAGCCACACGAACAGGGCGACCGCCACGATCACGACGACCACCACGACGTTCTGCGCGATGTCCATGTACTGCTCGACGATGTGCCACGACTCGCCCAGGTACCAGCCGACGAGCACGAAGATCGTGTTCCAGATCAGGCTTCCCGCGCCCGTGTAGAGCAGGAACTTCCAGATCGGCATGCGCACGACGCCCGCCGGGATCGAGATGAGGCTGCGGAAGATCGGCACGAACCGCCCGAAGAACACCGCGACGGGGCCGTGCCTCTCGAACCACGCGACGGTGCGGTGCACGTCCTCGGCGTGCAGCAGCGGCACCCGCTCGGCGACCCACACGAGGCGCCCCACCCCGACGAGCGCGCCGATCCCGTAGAGCAGCAGGGCGCCGACGAGCGAGCCGGCCGTCGTCCAGACGATCGCCTCCCACAGCGGGAAGGACCCGCGCTGCGCGGCCAGGCCCGCCAGCGGCAGGATCGCCTCGCTCGGGATGGGCGGGAAGAGGTTCTCCGCGGCGATCGCGATGCCGGCGCCGGCCGGGCCGATGACATCCATGAGGCCGACGAGCCAGTCGACCAGTCCCGACAGCCACCCCTCGGATCCCGAGGAGGTCGTCGTCTGGAGTGCGCGCATGCAGGGCCTTTCGTCGCGGGTCCGCCCGTCGACCCTACCGACCGGCACCCCGCTCGCCCCTGGGGGTGTCCCCCGAAAGGGGCGTGGGGGTGGCCGCTCAGCGCGCGGCGCGACGGGTGGCGCGCGCCTCCAGCGCGACGAGCGCCAGCACGGCCGCGGCGCCGGCGACCGCCAGGAGCACCGGCGCGAGCGGGTCGGTCGGCGCCAGCAGCACGCCGTGCCCCTCGTCGCCGCCGGCGCCGCCCTGCCAGGGCCACAGCGCGCGCAGCGACCCCAGCATGAGCCCGAACATCACCAGCAGCGTCACGCGGCGGGCGCGGGTGAGCAGCACCGAGATGCCCTTCACGATGGTGAGGAGCCCCACGATCGCGCCCAGCCCGAAGACGGCGATGTACCCGAGGTCGCGCTGGTCCACCGCCTGCAGCGTGGGCGAGTACAGGCCGATCGCCAGCAGGAAGAACGACCCGGAGACGCCGGGGATCACGAGCGCGCACACCGCCACGGCCGCCGCGACGAAGACGAACCAGAGCTGCGGGTCCTCGAGCGTCGTGTTCGACGCGAAGCCGACCAGCACGAACGCGACGACCGCCGCGACGACGACCGCCGCGACATCCGCGACGCGGCTGCCCGCGCCCGCTCGCGCGCTCCGCGCCGGCAGCATCCGCAGCGGCACGACGAGGCTCGCGGCGACGAGGCCGAAGAACAGTCCGCGCGCGTTCTCGGGGTTCGCGGAGACGAGCGCCTCGACGACCCCGGCGGCGAAGAGCACGGCCGCCGCCATGCCGACGAGGGCGGGCAGGATGAGCCACCAGTCGACATCGCCGATGCGGCGCCGGAAGCCGGCTCGCCGATCCGGCCCCTTGGCGAGCGCCACGAAGGCGCCGCCGAGCGCCGTCGCCGAGTTCAGCGCGCGCTCGTAGACGCCCGTCACGAGCGCGACCGTGCCGCCCGAGACGCCCGGCACCAGCTCGGCCATGCCGATGAGGAAGCCGCGGAGGACGTTGAGCGGGCTCTGCAGGATCCCCGATCGTCGATCGAGTGCGGTGGCGGACATCGCTTCCCTTCGGGTGCCGGACTTCAGAGCACGACACTACCGGCGGCCGCCTCGCGTTCCCCTGGGATCAACCCCCGCTTCCGGCCGGGGCCTCCTCCATGCCGGCACGACTCCGGCGCGTGCGCGGGGGCGCCGATGCCGGTCGTCACGCTCGGGCCCGCGCCCGCCCGCCTAGACTTGACGCGTCCCGCAAGAACCCAGGAGGAACCTCCGTGCTGCGCACCCACACCGCCGGCTCCCTGCGAGCCGAGCACATCGGCCAGACCGTCACCCTCACCGGGTGGGTGGATCGCCGGCGCGATCACGGCGGTGTCGCCTTCATCGACCTGCGCGACGCGTCGGGCATCGCCCAGGTCGTCATCCGCGACGAGGAGGTGGCGCACCCGCTGCGCAGCGAGTTCGTGCTGCAGGTGACCGGCGAGGTGTCGAAGCGCCCGGCGGGCAACGAGAACGCCAACCTCCCCACGGGCGAGGTCGAGCTCATCGCGGCCGACGTGGTGGTGCTCAACGAGTCCGCTCCCCTGCCGTTCCCGGTCTCGTCGGGACTTGCCGAGACCGACCCGATCGGCGAGGAGGTGCGCCTGCGCCACCGCTACCTCGACCTGCGCCGCCAGGGCCCCGCGCACGCGATCCGCCTGCGCTCGCAGGTGTACAAGGCCATCCGCGATGTGCTGCACGAGCGCGAGTTCGTGGAGGTCGAGACCCCCACGCTCACCCGCTCGACGCCCGAGGGCGCGCGCGACTTCCTCGTGCCCGCGCGCCTGCACCCCGGCAGCTGGTACGCCCTGCCGCAGTCGCCGCAGCTGTTCAAGCAGCTGCTCATGGTCGGCGGCGTCGAGAAGTACTTCCAGATCGCGCGCTGCTACCGCGACGAGGACTTCCGCGCCGACCGCCAGCCGGAGTTCACGCAGCTCGACATCGAGATGAGCTTCGTCGACCAGGAGGACGTCATCGAGATGACGGAGTCCGTGATCCGCGCGATGTGGGCGACCATCGGCGTGGACGTGCCGACCCCGCTGCCGCGGATGACGTACGCCGAGGCCATGGCGAAGTACGGATCGGACAAGCCCGACCTGCGCTTCGGCCTCGAGCTCGTCGAGGCGACGGAGTACTTCGCGAACACCCCGTTCCGCGTCTTCCAGGCCGAGTACGTCGGCGCCGTCGTCATGCCCGGCGGCGCGAGCCAGCCGCGCAAGACGCTCGACGCGTGGCAGGAGTGGGCCAAGCAGCGCGGCGCCCGCGGCCTGGCGTACGTGCTCTTCAACGAGGACGGCACGCTCGGCGGCCCCGTCGCCAAGAACCTCTCCGAGGCCGAGCAGGCCGGGCTCATGGAGCTCGTCGGCGCGAAGCCGGGCGACTGCGCCTTCTTCGCCGCCGGTTCGACGAAGGACTCGCGCGCCCTGCTCGGCGCCGCGCGCGTCGAGATCGGCCGCCGCCTGGGTCTGCTCGACCCCGACACGTTCGCGTTCACGTGGGTCGTCGACGCCCCGATGTTCGAGCCGGCGGGCGACGCCGTGGCCTCGGGCGACGTGGCCGTCGGCGCGGGCGAGTGGACCGCCGTGCACCACGCCTTCACGGGCCCCAAGCCCGAGTTCGAGGACACCTTCGACACCGATCCCGGATCGGCGCTCGCCTACGCGTACGACATCGTCTGCAACGGATCCGAGCTGGGCGGCGGATCGATCCGCATCCACCGCGAGGACATCCAGAAGCGCGTCTTCAACGTGATGGGCATCACCGACGAGCAGGCGCAGGAGAAGTTCGGCTTCCTGCTCGACGCCTTCGCGTTCGGCGCCCCGCCCCACGGCGGCATCGCGCTGGGCATGGACCGGATCCTGCAGCACCTCACGAAGACCGACTCGATCCGCGAGGTCATCGCGTTCCCGAAGTCGGGCGGCGGCTTCGACCCGCTCACCGAGGCGCCCGCGCCGATCACGCCCGAGCAGCGCAAGGAGGCCGGCGTCGACGCGACGCCCGAGCCCGCCGAGGCCTGAGGCACGCCTGCGCCGGTCGCGTCATCTTCGGCGCTTCGCGCCTTCGTTCAGCAACCGATCGGTGGAACCCCACGGTTGCTGAACGAAGTGAGCGTCAGCGAACGAAGATGAAGCGACCCCCGCAAGTCCATTGACGGCTGCGCTGGTCGCTTCATCTCCGCGCCTGCGGCGCTCCGTTCAGCAACCGATGAGTGCAACCGGTCGGGCATCCCTTCACAGAACCCGGTCACTGTGCGAGCGCGAAGCGCGAGCGGTACCCGCGAAGCGGGTGCCCGAGCGGCGCAGATTCAAAAAAGAAAAACAGCCCGAGCGGCGCAGATTCGAGACCAGGGTCTCAGAGGTCGATGTCGATCGCGGCGCGATCCGTGCGGATCGAGCCGATGTACTCCGCGACCTCGACGTGCGCGGGGTGGGTGAGGTAGCCGCGCAGCGCTTCCTCGTCGTCGAAGTGCGCCACGAGCGTGATGTCGTGGTTGCCCGGCACGTCGACGACGTTCGCGTAGACGTTCATGGTGCGCAGGCCGGGCACGACGCCCACGAGGCCCTCGAGCCGCGTGGCGACCTCGAGGATCTGCGCGTTCTTCTCCTCCTGCGTCTGCCCGTTCAGGGTGAACATGACGATGTGGCGGATCATGCGGTCTCCTTCGCCGCGCCCTCGAGCGCGCTCCTCAGGCGGTCGGGGGCGACGCGCCAGTGTCCGTGCAGCTTGCCGTCGATGAGCACGACGGGGATCTTCTCCCACCACCGCGCGTAGAGCGCCTCGTCGTCGAGGATCGACACCTCGGTGACCTCGACGGCGTCGGCGACGTCGTCCGGCAGCTCCGCGAGGGTCTGCTCGACGACCTCGCGCGCGACGTCGCAGAGGTGGCAGTCGGGCTTGGTGAGGATCGTCAGATCGGTCACGACGGCCTCACTTCTCGACGGGATAGCCCGCCGCGCGCCACGCGCTCGTGCCGCCGGCGACGTTCGTCACCTCGTAGCCGCGCGGCTCCAGCGCCGCGCACGCACGACCGGAGCGGCCGCCGACCTCGCAGATGAGGGCGAACGGCTCGGCGGGCAGCTCGTGCAGGCGCTCGCCCAGCTCGGAGAGCGGGATGTTCACGGCGCCCGGCACGTGGCCGGCGGCGAACTCGTCCGCCTCCCGCACATCGATGAGCGGCTGCTCCCCCGCCGCCGCGTGAAGCTCCTGGACCGAGATCTCGTTCATGCGTCCATCCTCGCAGGTCCGCGGCGGCGCGGGCCGGACGGACCGGATCCGGGAACCAGAAACGCCGGCCCGTCGAGACGGAGCCGGCGCTTTGGACGTGCCGCTTACTTCTTGTTGCGGCGCTGGTGGCGAGTCTTGCGAAGCAGCTTGCGGTGCTTCTTCTTCGCCATGCGCTTGCGGCGCTTCTTGATGACAGAACCCACGGGAACCTCGCTAAGTCAGGGTTGGATGCACGGCACCAGCTGGCGCCGGAGCCCGAAAAGGTCACGGCAGGAAAAGTGCCTCAGAGCATTCTAGCCCATGAGGCGTGCCCCGCTTTCGGGAGGCACCCAGGCGACGGCTCAGCCCGCGTCGGCGACGCGGTCGTCGGCGACGAACGGCTGCTGCAGCGCGGCGGTGACCGCCGTCTCCGGCACGCGGTAGCTGCGCCCGAAACGCACCGCGGGCAGCTCTCCGGAGTGCACGAGACGGTAGACCGTCATCTTCGACACACGCATGATGTCGGCGACTTCGGCCACCGTCAGAAAGCGCACATCCGGCAGCTCAGCCATCCCTGGATTCCCCTCCCGGCTCTTCGATCCCCTCACTTTAGGGGGTGCGAGGGATGCGTGTAAACCTATGTGATTCCTGTGGCCTCAGGCGGACGACTTGGCGCGCCGCTCGCGGGCCTCCGCGAGCGCCTGCCGCTGCGCCTTGCGCGCCTGGCGCAGCGCCTTCTCGGCCTGCAGCACGGCCTTGCGCGCGTCGGCGGCGGCCTTCGCGGCGGCGCGGTAGCGCTTGTCGTCGGCGACGTCGAGGTCGTCGACCGGATCGAGCGCGTCCTCGAGCCGGTGCGGCTCGCCGCGGTCGAGCCCCGCCATGTACGACTCGACGCCGTCGAGGGTGCGCTCGAAGGCCCAGCGGAACGGGTCGAACGGCGAGACGAACACGCCCGCGTCGACGATCGTGCGCAGGTGCGGGTACGCCTCGGCCGTGATCACGGCGTCGTAGAAGGCCTGCTCCTGCGCGGCGACCTGCATGTCGTCCCTGCCGGATACGCGCGCGTTCTCGGCATAGCCGGCCACGACGATGCCGTTCCAGCGCGCCTGCCCCGTGACGGCCAGCACCGCCGCCATGCGCTCCTCGGGAGCCAAGGGTGTCTCGGCGAGCGCCTCCAGGCCCGCGTCGATCCAGCCCAGTAGTGCGGGCGCGTGACCAGCTGCCACAGCGCCTTGTACGACGCGATCGAGTGCAGGATCCAGTACACGGGGTTCAGCAGCGCCCACGGCACGAGATGGAACTGCCCGCGCTTGAACGGCCCCATCATGTTGACGTACACCATGAGCACGTTGCCGATGAGGAAGTTGAACAGCAGCGTCCACATCACCCGGTAGGGGATGAGCTCCTCCAGCGGGGCGTCGCGGAGCCAGATGGACGCGATCGTGGCGAGGTACGACGGGATCACCCCGAGGAACGTCAGCGGGGTACCGGCGATCAGCAGCGCGAAGGCGAGGAACGGCACGAGCCCCGCCCGGCGGATGAGCACCATGGGGTTGCGGGCGTGCACGAGCGAGGTCTGCATGTACCCCTTGATCCACCGGCTGCGCTGGCGGATGAAGTTGGGGATCGACGTGTTGGCCTCCTCGTACGTGACGGAATCGATCACGCCCACGCGCCAGCCCAGCGCGGCCGCGCGGATGCCGAGGTCCGCGTCCTCCGTGACGTTGTACGGATCCCACCCGCCCAGCCGCTTGAGGCCCTCCACCCGGAAGTGGTTGGAGGTGCCGCCCAGCGGCAGCGGCAGGCGCGACGCGTCGAGACCCCAGAGCATGTAGTCGAACCAGAAGCCGTACTCCAGCGTGAACATGCGGGTGAGCACGTTCTCGGTGTCGTTGAAGTAGCTGAGCGCGGCCTGCACGACGACGAGCTCCTCGCCGCCGCCGCGGAAGGCGACGACCGCCTTCTTGAGCTGATCGGGCTCGGGCCGATCCTCGGCGTCGAAGATGACGAGGTACTCCCCCGTGGCCACCTCGAGCCCCACGTTGCAGGCGCGCGGCTTCGTCTGCGGCTGCCCGCGCGGGATGACGATCGTGTGGAAGTTGGGAGGCGGATCCGTGTCGAGGATCGCCTGCCGGGTCTCGTCGTCCTCCTCCTCGACGAGGATGAGCACCTCGAGCTTGTGGGTGGGGTAGTCCAGGCGCCCGAGGTTGCCGAGCAGCTGGCCCACGATGTTGGCCTCGCGGAACACCGGCACGAGCACGGTGTAGACGGGCAGGTCCTCGTCGCGCAGCGCGGCCACCTTCTCGGCGTCGATGCGCTCGACGAGGTCGTAGCGCGAGCCGCGCAGGCTGATGAAGAACTTGAACGCCGCGGCGAGCAGGAACGCCACCGACATGGCACCGATCCCCCACACGATGGTCGGCAGCGGCCACAGGAACAGGAGCACGACGAGCGCGACGAGCGCGACGGCGACGCCGACCTTCTGCGGCGTGCTCATGGTCGTCTGCGCGGAGTGGAGCGGATCGGATCGGCCGAGCGCGTTGGCGGCGTCGGCGGCGACCTCCGGGCCGAACGCCCGCAGCACCGTCTGCCGGAAGCCCCAGCGCTCCACGGCGGTGAAGGCGATGGCCGAGGTACCGAGCTCGGTCTCGACCTCCGCGCGCAGCGCGTCGGTCGGGCGCAGGAACGTGGCGACGAGGATCGTGCCGTCCTCGTCGCGGCGCAGCGGCAGCCAGCCGCGGCTCAGATACCCGCGCCACGCCCGGCCGCGCGACAGCTCGGGGTCGATGCGCTCGGCGCGCAGGTCCTCGCAGGAGGGCGTGCCCCACGCCTCGCCGCGCGCCCTGGCGATCTGCCCCGCGCTGACGAGGCCCTCATCGAGCAGCAGGGCCGCGGCCCTCGTGTGCTCCTCGCGCGCCCGACGCTCGGCCTCCGCCAGCTGGTCGTCCGTGACGACTCCGGCGGAGACGAGCCACGACAGGTCCTCTGCCTCGGTGGCCTGGAACTGTCGGGTGGTGGCCCACCCGTCGCCACCGCTCACCCCGCCCGCCATGGCGCCATTATGTCAGCGGCGCCGCGGGGCGCAACAGGGGTCAGAGCCAGCCGCGCTCCTGCGCCGCGCGCGCCGCCGCGACGCGACCCGACGCGCCGGTCTTCGCGATCGCCGCGCTGAGGTAGTTGCGCACGGTGCCCGCCGAGAGGTGCACGCGCGCCGCGATCGCCGCGACCGGCTGGCCGTCGAGACAGTGCCGCAGCACCTCGCGCTCGCGCTCGGTGAGCGGATTCGCCCCGCCGAGGAGCGACTCGGTCGCGAGCGCGGGGTCGACGATCCGCTCCCCCGCCTGCGCGCGGCGCACGACGTCGGCGAGCTCGTGGGCCGGTGTGTCCTTCACGACGAACGCCCATGCCCCGGCGTCGAGCGCCCGGCGCACATAGCCGGGCCGGCCGAAGGTCGTCACGATCACCGAGCGCACGGCCGGCAGCGCGTCGCGCAGCGCCGCCGTCGCCTCGATCCCGTCGGCGCCCGGCATCTCGATGTCGAGCAGGCAGATGTCGGCCGCGGACTCGCGCGCGGCGGCCACCACCTCGTCGCCGCGGTCGACCTCGGCGACGACCTCGAGGTCGGGCTCGAGGCTGAGCAGCGCCGCGAGCGCGCCGCGGACGAGGGCCTGGTCGTCGGCCAGCAGCAGCCGGATCACCAGCGCACCTCTACTCGCGTGCCGCGGGCGCCGGGGATCCTCGCGCCGCGGGCGCCGGGGGTTTCCGCCCCCGGGGTTCCCGATCCGGCGGGACCGCTCGCGTCGGCGGCGACGAGCTCGCGGGCGGCGCCGACCGTGAGGGTCGCGCCCGCGGCCTCGGCCCGCTCGCGGATGCCGCGCAGCCCGGAGGCGGCGATGTCGGAGGGGGTGCCGACCCCGTCGTCCTCCACCACGATGCCGTGCGGCTCGAGCCGCACGGTGCACCGGCTGGCGCGGGAGTGCCGCACGACGTTCGTCACGGCCTCGCGCAGCGTCCAGGCCACGACGATGCGGTGCCGCGGATCGACCGTCTCGGCGTCGTCCGCCACGTCGGCCGCGATGCCCGCGTCGGCGAGCGCGGCCCTGGCCGCCTCGAGCTCGTCGGCGAGCCGGGCGACGCGCAGCCCCGCCACGGTGGCGCGCAGCTCGGCGAGCGCCTCGCGCGTGAGGCTCCGGATCTGCGCGAGCTCCTCCCTCGCCGCCGCCGGGTCGCGCTCGACGAGGCGCTCGGCCAGCTCGGCCTTGACGGTCACCACCGTGAGGCTGTGGCCCAGCACGTCGTGCACGTCGCGGGCCACGCGCTCGCGCTCCTCGACCACGGCGAGCTGCCTGACCAGCTCGTTGTGCTCGTCCTGGGCGCCGTCGACGATCCGCACCAGCCCGCAGGTGACGAGCACGAACGCCGCCGGCAGCAGGATGCCCCAGTAGTCGGTGAGCCGCCCGCTCACCGCGAGCGCGACCACGAGGGCGACGGCGATCGCGGAGGCGAGGGCGAAGGATCCGGCCCGCGGGCCCGAGAACATCGCGATCGCCACGAGGAACGGGGCGGCGCCGAGCGCGCCGACGCCGACGAGCGCGACGGCGATGAGCATCAGCACCGTCATGACCGCGAGCGCCGGCAGACCCCGGCGGCCGGCCTGCGCCCACGACCTCGACAGCGTCAGCCAGACGAAGGAGGCGACGTACAGCGCGGCGAAGAGGACGAGCAGCACGACCGCGGCCGCCCTGGCCACCGGCGGGGCGTCCGATTCCAGGGCCGACGCTATGGGGAAGAACATGCACACGACCCAGACGACGCCGAGGGTCCACGAGAAGCGCGCCCACGGCCCCACATCCGGTCTGATCGCCCGCGTCACGCGTCCCATGCTCTCAGGCTCGCGTCGCGATCCCGGTACGCCGAGGGGATCCGGCACCCCCGCGGGAGCACCGGATCCCCTCGTCGTGTGCTCCGTCACTGACGCGACCGGCCCCGCCGCGCGACGAGCATCGTCGCCGCGATGAAGATCGCCGCCCACACGCCCAGGTTGAGCGCCGGCACCCACAGCGGCTCGAGCACCGACGCGTCGTCCGGGCTCTGCCGGACCGTCCACCCGTCGGTGAGCGGGTAGCGGGCGAGCGCGACGTACCCGTACAGCGGCGTGAACCGCGCGATGTCGAGCAGGAAGCCGGTGAGCGGGAAGTACAGGTTGCCGAGGAAGGCGAAGATCACGAGCGATCCGCTCGCGGCGCTCACGGCCGCCTCGCTGCGGAACAGCAGGCCCGACAGCAGCCCGAAGAACGAGAACACGGCCGAGCCGAGCAGCACGACGAGCCCACTGATCACCCAGACGTGCGGCTCCGCCTCCGCTCCCGTGAGGGCGCCGAGCGCGTAGATGAGCCCGACGGGCACGATCGCGACGACGAAGCCGACGGCCGCGCGCGTCACCACGCGCTGCGCGTCGCTCATGGGCGTGAGGCCGAGCTGGCGACCCCAGCCCTGCATCTGCTCGACGGCGGCCGTGCCGCCGACGCCGACCGTGGCGGTGACGGCGCCGTACGCGGCCATGCCGATCATCACGTAGAACGCGACGTTGCCGTTGCCCACGCTGTTCTCGCCGTACGACTGGCTCGCGCCGAAGATGAGGTACAGCACCGCGGGCAGGATCGCCACGAAGAACATCGTCACGACGTCGCGCACGATGCGCCGCAGCTCGATGGCGAAGTAGGTGGGGTTCATCGTGCTCCTCCGATCACGGTCGCGTCGGCGCGGTGCGCGCCGGTGAGGGCCTCGAACGCGTCGTCGAGGCTGCCGGCGGCGATCTCGAGGTCGTGCGCGCCGAGCTCGTTCAGCAGCAGGCGCGCCACCCCGTCGGAGTCGCCCGTGCGCACGAGCAGCCGCCCGGCGTCGGCCTCGACCTCGGCGCCGGCCGCGCGCAGGCGCGCGACGGCGGCGTCCTGGGCCGCGGCCTCGACGTAGGCCGTCACCCGCCGTCCGGTGGCGGTGGCGCGGATCTCGGCGGTCGTGCCGTCGGCGACCACGCGCCCGCCGGCCATCAGCACGATCCGCTGCGCGAACGCGTCGGCCTCCTCCAGGTAGTGGGTGGCGAAGATGACGGTGCGACCCGCGCGCGCGTCCTCGCGCATGGTGTCCCAGAACTCGCGCCGCGCCGTCACGTCCATGCCGGCCGTCGGCTCGTCGAGGATGAGCAGGTCGGGATCGGGCAGGAGGGCGAGCGCGAAGCGCAGGCGCTGCTGCTCGCCGCCGGAGCACTTCGACACGCGGCGCCCGGCGATGGCGCCGAGGCCGGCGCGCTCGATCGCCTCGTCGACCGACAGCGGGGCGGCGAAGGTCGAGGCGATGAGCGTGATGGTCTCGCGCACCGTGAGGTCGCGCAGCAGGCCGCCCGACTGCAGCACGGCCGAGACGCGGCCGGCGTGCACGGCCGCGCGCGGGGCCTGGCCGAAGACCGACACGTCGCCGTCGGTGGGGCGCGTGAGCCCGAGCACCATGTCGAGCGTGGTGGTCTTGCCCGCCCCGTTCGGGCCGAGCAGGGCGACGATCTCGCCCTGCCGGATGTCGAGGTCGACGCCATCGACGGCCCGGAACACGCTGCCGGAGCGGAACTCCTTCACGACGCGGCGCAGCGAGACCGCGGGAGGTGCCTGTGTGTCCATGCCTCCACCCTCGCGCCGGAGGCGACGCCGCCGCGATCCGCGCCCGTCACCTCCTCGCCATGACATCTGTCACAGCGGCAGGGGTGGTGCAACCGGTGGGCGCAGCCGACCGGTGAAACCCCACGGTTGCTGAACGAAGTGAGCGAAGCGAACGAAGCTGAAGCGACCCCAGCAACTCCATGACGACTGCGGTGGTCGCTTCATCTCCGCGCCTCCGGCGCTCCGTTCAGCAACCGATCGGGTACCCCTCTACAACTACCGATCACTGTGCGAGCGAAGCGAGCGTGCGGGCGCTCATGCGCCGAGCTGTTCGAGAAGACGCTCGGCGTCGTCGGCCTCGGCCGGATCGGCGCGCTCGTCGCCGCGCGCATGCAGGCGTTCGGG
>NZ_JBSFPT010000028.1:0-32024 GCF_053588335.1 Microbacterium sp. NPDC003461
TCTCGCCGGCGGCGGCCCGGTGCTTGAGATCCTCCAGCACGCCGTTCAGCTCGGTCAGCGTGCGCGGCCCGAGGGTGTTCGGGCATGAGCGGCCGCACGCTCGCGCTTCGCGCTCGCACAGTGATCGGTTGCTGGAGGGCTTGCTGACCGGTTGAGCTCACCGGTTGAAGTCATCGGTTGAACCCCATCCGTTGAACCCATCGGTTGCTGAGCGGAGCGGCGGAGCCGCGGAGATGAAGCGACCACCGCAGCCGTCATGGGCTTGCTGGGGTCGCTTCATCTGCGTTCGCTTCGCTCACTTCGTTCAGCAACCGTGGGGTTGCACCGCTCGGTTGCACCGATCGGTTGCTGAGCGGAGCGGCGGAGCCGCGGAGATGAAGCGACCACCGCAGCCCGGGCTCCGGCGGCCGTGGCCGATTTCCGCTAGGGGCGGTTCGGTGGGCGTGACAGGCTGGGGGCATGGCACTGGCGATGACCTTCGATGAGCGGTACCGCGCGATCGATGCGCGCGACGCGCGCTTCGACGGCCAGTTCGTCACCGCGGTGCGCTCCACCGGCATCTACTGCCGCCCGAGCTGCCCCGCGCGCACCCCGAAGCCGGGCAACGTCACGTTCTACCCGACGAGCGCCGCCGCGCACGAGGCGGGCTACCGGGCGTGCAAGCGCTGCCTGCCCGAGGCGGCGCCCGGCTCGCCCGAGTGGAACCTGCGCGGCGACGTGGCCGCCCGCGCCATGCGGCTCATCGCCGACGGCGTCGTGGAGCGCGAGGGCGTGGCCGGGCTCGCGGCGCGGCTGGGCTACTCGAGCCGCCACCTCTCACGGCTGCTGACCGCCGAGCTCGGGGCCGGCCCGCTCGCGCTGGCCCGCGCGCACCGCGCCCACACCGCGCGGCTGCTGCTCGTCGGCACGGATCTGCCGGCCACCGATGTGGCGTTCTCGGCCGGATTCGCGAGCGTGCGGCAGTTCAACGACACGATCCGCGAGGTGTTCGCGATGACGCCGCTCGAGCTGCGCGCCCGCCGCCGCGGACCGGCGGCCGCGGGCATCGACCTCGCCCTGCCGCTGCGCGAGCCGTTCGATGCCGCGGGGCTGTTCGCGTGGATGCGCGTGCGCGCGCTGCCCGGCATGGAGGAGGCCGACGAGGCGTCCTTCGCCAGGGCCGTGCGCCTGCCCGGCGGCGCCGCCTGGTTCCGGCTGCGCATGGACGGGCCGCGGCTGCGGCTGCACGCCCGGCTGCAGCACCCCGGCGATCTCGCCGCGCTCGTGGCGCGCGTGCGGCGGCTGTTCGACCTCGACGCCGACCCGCAGGCCGTGGACGCCGCGCTCGCCGCGCATCCCGAGCTGGCCGCGCACGTCGCGGCCGTCCCGGGCATCCGGCTGCCCGGCGTCGCGGACCCGCACGAGCTGCTCATCCGCGCCATGATCGGCCAGCAGATCTCCGTTGCCGCCGCGCGCACTCACCTCACGCGGCTCGTCGACGCGCTGGGGGAGCGCGTGGAGCTCGGGGGCGAGACGCGCCTGCTGTTCCCGTCGATGACGGCGATCGCCGAGCGCGGGCACGAGGTGCTGCGCGGTCCGGCGGCCCGCATCCGCGCGATCACGGGGGCCGCCGCGGCGCTCGCGTCGGGCGACCTGCGGGTGGGCGCCGCCGACGACGCGGCCGAGCAGCGGGCGGCGCTGCTCGCTCTGCCGGGCGTCGGGCCCTGGACGGCGGACTACGTGCGGATGCGCGTCACGGGCGACCCCGACGTGCTGCTGCCCGGCGACGTCGCCCTCCGCGCCGGGGCGGCCGCCGCGGGCCTTCCCGCCGATCCCGCCGGGCTCGTCGCGTGGGGATCGCGCACCGCGCCCTGGCGCTCGTACCTGTCCATGCACCTGTGGCGGCTGGCCGCCGCCGCGAGCCCCGCTGCCGCGGCGCGGGCGACGCCCGATCCCGCCCTCCCGAAGGAGACCGCCCATGCCTGACGCCCTGCTCGAGACGATCGAGACCCCCGACGGCCCGTTCACCCTCGTCGCCGATGCCGACGGCGCGATCCTCGCCTCCGGATGGACGCCGGATGCCGCGGCGGTCCTGGATCGGATCCACGCGGCTCTGCGACCGGCGACGGTCCGCGATGCCGAGACCGCGGCGGGCGACGCCGTGCGCGCGTACTACGACGGCGACCTGGCCGCGATCGACGAGGTCGCCGTGCGCCAGCGCGGCACCGCCCTGCAGGGACGGGGGTGGGACGCGCTGCGGCGGATCCGGCCGGGTGAGCCGCTGAGCTACACGGCGTTTGCGACCGCCCTCGGCTCGCCGAGCGCCGTGCGCGCCGCCGCCTCGATCTGCGCGCGCAACGCACCGGCGCTGTTCGTGCCGTGCCACCGGGTGCTGCGCGGCGACGGCTCCCTCGGCGGCTTCGCGTGGGGCCTGGAGGTGAAGCGCCGCCTGCTCGCCCGCGAGGCCGCCTGACGCCCGAGGGAACCCACTACCTCCCCACGGCGTAGCCGTAGCCGCCGCGCGGATTGGCGGCCGCGCCCAGCAGGCCCGTGGCCGGGTCGCGCGTGACGGCGGAGAGCCGGCCCTGGGTCCAGGGGCCCGTGACGGTCACGCGGTGCGCGCGGGCCTCGAGCGCGGCGATCGCCTCGGCGCCCAGGCGCTCCTCCACCACGGCGCCCGCCGGCTCCCACGTGCGCGGCCAGAACGATCCGTGGAACGACGTCGAGTGGATCGCGGGGGCGTCGATCGCCTGCTGCGGCGTGTACCCGCCCACGATCGTGCGCAGCAGATACAGCAGCTGCCACTGATCCTGCTGATCTCCGCCCGGCGAGCCGAGCGCGGTCACGGCCGCGCCGTCGCGCAGCACGAGCGTGGGCGTGAGGGTGGTGCGCGGACGCGCGCCGGGGCGCAGCGTGGACGGCAGGCCCTCCTCGAGCCACGTCATCTGCAGGCGCGTGCCCAGGCAGAAGCCGAGGCCGGGGATCGTGGGCGACGACTGCAGCCAGCCGCCGGACGGCGTGGCCGAGACGATGTTGCCCCAGCGGTCGACGACGTCGATGTGGCACGTGTCGCCGCGCGTCTCGCCCGTCGGCGACACGTGCGGCTCGCCCGCGCGATCCTGCGCCATGGTCGGCTCGCCGAACGCGCCCCCCGCGCGCCCGGTGGGCGGCGTGTACGTCTCGCGCAGCGGCGGGATCGCCGGGGCCTCGTCGAGTCCGGGCCGCACCTCGCCCGAGGCGGCCTCGCCGATGAGCGCGCGGCGCTCGGCGGCGTACTCGGCCGACAGCAGCGTCCGCAGCCGCTCGGCCTCGATGCCGTCCCCGAAGTGCGCGTCGCGGTCGGCGAAGGCGAGCTTGGTCGCCTCGAGGATCGTGTGCGCCCCGTCCGGGTTCGAGGGGTCGAGCAGCTCGTCGTCGAGCGGCTCCAGGATGTTCAGGATCTGCAGCAGCGCCGGCCCCTGCGTCCACGGCCCGGCCTTCGCGATCGTGTGCCCGCGGAACGACCCGGTCACGGCCTCCTCGTACGAGGCCGAGAACGCCGCCATGTCGTCGGCGGTGAGCACGCCCGCGTGGTCGGTGCCGGGGGAGTGGCGGTGCGGCGTGCGCACGAACTCGTCGATCGCCCGGGCGACGAAGCCCTCCCGCCACTCGCGCCGGACCGCGTCGATCCGCTCCTCGCGGGTCGCGGCGCCCGCGCCCGCCGCCACGAGGCGCTCGAGTACGCCGGCCCACGCCGGGTTGCGCACGATCGCCCCCGCCGCGGGCACCTCGCCGTCGGGCAGCCACAGCTCGGCCGACGAGGGCCAGTGCTCGCGGAACAGGCCCTCGACGGTGGCGATCGCCGCGGCCGCGCCCTTGGCGAGCGGGTGCCCGTCGCGCGCGTAGTCGATGGCGAAGGCCAGCACGTCGGCCGCCTCCCACGTGCCGTGGTCGCGCAGCAGGAGCAGCCACGCGTCGACGGCGCCGGGCACGGCGGCGGCCAGCGCGCCGGCTCCCGGCACCAGCTCCAGGCCCTCGGCGAGGAAGTGCTCGCGCGTGGCGCCCGCGGGGGCGGGGCCCTGGCCCATCAGCACGACGGGGCGGCCGGGCTCTTCCCCGGTCGCGAACATCGCCACGAGGTCGCCGCCGGGGCCGTTCAGGTGGGGCTCGACCACGTGCAGCACGAAGGCGCCGGCCACCGCGGCGTCGAAGGCGTTGCCGCCGCGCTCCAGCACCGCCATCGCGGCCGAGCTGGCGAGGTAGTGCGTCGACCCCACCATCCCGAAGCTCCCCGCCAGATCCGGGCGGGTGGTGAACGGCGACGGCGCGGTATAGGTCACTTCGGCTCCCTTCGGTCGCGGCGTGCGACACATGGATCCACCCTACGGTCGGCCCGGCGGCCCCGATCCCGGTCCCGTTCGGCGGCGCGGTGGCCGAGTGTTGCAGTCGCCGACCGCGAGGTCATAGTCTGAAGGGCTGT
Organism: Microbacterium sp. NPDC003461; assembly: GCF_053588335.1. Lineage (NCBI taxonomy): Bacteria > Bacillati > Actinomycetota > Actinomycetes > Micrococcales > Microbacteriaceae > Microbacterium > Microbacterium sp. NPDC003461. The sequence continues at coordinate 4,439 of NZ_JBSFPT010000028.1, forward strand.
CGCAATCGCGACCCGGGTGCCGCCCTTCACGGGCGGCCCGTCTCGCGCCCCCGGCGCCTCTCACCTCGAGGATCATGTCTTCCACGCCTTCCCCCGAGCGCATCTCCACGCCGCGCGCCCTGGCGCGCCTGCTCACCTTCGCCAGGCCGGTGCTGCCGCGTCTGGGCCTCGGCGCGCTCAGCGCGCTGGGCGCCGCGGTCGCCGCCCTGATGATCCCGCTCGTGCTGGAGTGGGTCGTGGGCGGCCCGATCGCCTCGGGCGAGGTGCGCGCCATCGTGTTCGGCGCATCGCTCGTGCTGGGGCTCGGCCTCACCGAGGCCGCGCTCGTCTACCTGCGGCGCTGGCTCGTGCTCGGGCCGGCCACCTCCGTGGAGTTCTCCATGCGGCGCTCGTTCTACGACCGGCTGCAGCGCCTGCCGGTGGAGTTCCACGACCGCTGGCAGGGCGGGCAGCTGCTCAGTCGCATGATGCAGGATCTCGGCCTCATCCGCCGCTGGACGGCGTTCGGGCTCATCATGCTCGTGGTCAACCTGCTGACGATCGTCATCGGCTACGTCCTGCTGTTCCAGTGGCACTGGATGCTCGGCGCGGTGTTCATCGTGACCGCGATCCCCATGTGGATCCAGGGGTTCCTCTTCGAGCGCACGTACGGATCGCTGTCGCGGCAGAGCCAGGATCAGCAGGGCGACCTCGCCACGAGCGTCGAGGAGAGCGTGCACGGCATCCGCGTGCTGAAGGCGTTCGGCCGCGGCGCGCACGCGCTGCGCAGCTTCACGCGGCAGGCCGAGAGCCTGCGCCAGACCGAGATGCGCAAGGCGCGCTCGATCGGGGTGATCGACTTCTGGCTCGTGCTCATGCCGGAGCTGTCGTTCGCCGCGAGCCTGCTCATCGGCATCTGGCTGGCCGCCGACGGGCAGGTCACGGTGCCGCAGCTCGTGGCGTTCTTCGCGATGGCCGCCACGCTGCGCTGGCCGCTCGAGTCGATCGGGTTCCTCTTCTCGTTCCTGCTCGATGCGCGCACCGCCACCGATCGCATCTTCGAGGTGTTCGACGCCCGCAACACGATCACCGACCCCGAGCACCCGAAGACCATCGAGCGGGCACGCGGCGCCCTCGCGTTCGAAGGCGTGCACTTCCGGTACCAGGACGCCGGAGACGCCGAGCGCGACCTGCTGGACGGCATCGACCTGGCCCTCGAGCCCGGCGAGACGATGGCGCTCGTGGGGCTCACCGGTTCGGGCAAGACCACGCTCACGACGCTGCCGACCCGGCTCTACGACGTCACCGGCGGTCGCGTGACGCTCGACGGCGTCGACGTGCGCGAGCTGCGCCTCGCGGAGCTGCGCACCCACATCGCCACGGCGTTCGAGGACGCCACGCTCTTCTCGGCCACGGTGCGCGAGAACGTGCTGCTCGGCCGCGACGACCTCGACCCGGCCTCACCCGAGGCGGATGCCGTGCTGCGCGAGGCGCTGCAGGTGGCGCAGGCGTCGTTCGTCGACGACCTGCCCGAGGGCGTCGAGACGCAGATCGGCGAGGAGGGCCTCAGCCTCTCGGGCGGTCAGCGCCAGCGCCTCGCCCTGGCCCGCGCCGTCGCCGCCCGCCCCGCCGTGCTCGTGATGGACGATCCGCTGTCGGCGCTCGACGTCGAGACGGAGGAGCGCGTCCAGTCCGGGCTGCGTACCGTGCTCGACACGACGACGGCCCTCATCGTGGCGCACCGGCCCTCCACCGTCGCGCTCGCGGACCGCGTGGCGCTGCTCGAGGGCGGGCGCATCACGGCCGTCGGCACGCACTCCGAGCTGATGGCGCGCAGCGCGCACTACCGCTCCGTGATCTCGAGCTTCGAGCGCGAGGAGCGGGAGGAGCGGGAGCTCATGATGTCGCCCAACCCCACCTCGGAGCTCGACCTCATGGCCGTGCAGGAGGCGCTGTCCGAGCGAGAAGCCGGCGTGCCGGAGAAGGGAACCGAGCGATGAGCGCCACCGTGCACGGCGTCGGCGGCGAGGACCGCACCGACTACACCCGCGAGGAGTCCCGCGCCATCCGCCGCCGCTCGCTGCGGCTGCTGGGCTCGCTGCTCGCGCCGCTGAAGTGGCGCGTCGCCGGCGTCGCCGTCGTCGTGATCGCGCAGACGGCGCTGCGCGTCCTGGGCCCGGCGCTGCTGGGGCTCGGCGTGAGCACGGCACTGCCGGCCGTCACCGGCGAGGGCGACTGGACCGCGGCCTGGGCGATCGTCGGGCTGTATGTCGTCACGGCCGTCGCGGGCGCCGCGCTGCTGATGTGGTACGATGTGCTCACCGCGCGGGTGACGCAGAACGTGCTGCTCGACCTGCGCACGCGCATGTTCCGGCACACGCAGCTGCTCAGCCTGGAGTTCCACGAGACGTACACGTCGGGCCGGATCATCTCGCGGCAGACGAGCGATCTCGACACCATCCGCGAGCTGCTGGGAGGGGGCCTCACCGACCTCATCAACGGCGTGCTCTTCGGGCTGTTCACCTTCATCGCGCTGGCCGTCTTCGACTGGCAGTCCGGGATCATCCTGCTGATCGCGGGCATCCCGCTCGCGTTCCTCATGCGCTGGTTCTACCGGCGCTCGCAGGAGGCGTACCGGCACTCCCGGGTGGCCAGCGCCAAGCTCATCGTCAAGTTCGTCGAGACGATGACGGGCATCCGCGCGGGCAAGGCGTTCCGCGCCGAGGACCGCAACGAGGGGGAGTTCGGCCGGCTGGCGGGCGACTACCGCGACGTGAACATGCGCTCGATCCGCCTGTTCGGCACCTTCGAACCCGGCCTCATGGCGATCTCGGCGTTCGCGATCGGCCTCGTCGTGCTCTGGGACGGGGTGCGCATCACGTGGGACCAGTTCAGCGTCGGAGCGCTGCTGACGGTCGTGCTCTACACGCGCAACTTCTTCCTGCCGCTGCAGGGCGTGGCGATGTTCCTGAACTCGTTCCAGTCGGCCGCCGCCGCGCTCGAGAAGGTCTCGGGCGTGCTCGAGGTGGAGCCGACCGTGCCCGACCCCGAGCACCCCCGCTCCCTCGAGCGCGCGCGGGGGCACCTGCTGCTCGACGACGTGACCTTCGCGTACGCGAACGGCCGCACGATCCTGCCGGAGTTCACCCTCGACATCCCCGCCGGGCAGACCGTCGCGCTGGTCGGCACGACGGGCGCGGGCAAGTCGACGCTGGCGAAGCTCGTCTCGCGCTTCTACGACCCCAGCGAGGGCCGCATCACGCTCGACGGCATCGACCTGCGCGAGCTGGATCAGCGCGACCTGCGCCGCGCGATCGTCATGGTCACGCAGGAGGCCTACCTGTTCAGCGGCACGGTCGCCGACAACATCGCGCTCGGGCGGCCGGAGGCCTCGCTCGACGAGATCGTCGCGGCGGCCGAGGCGGTGGGAGCCGACGCGTTCATCCGCTCCCTGCCCGACGGCTACCACACGGACGTCAACAAGCGCGGCGGGCGCGTGTCGGCGGGGCAGCGTCAGCTCATCTCCTTCGCGCGCGCCTTCCTCGCCGATCCGGCGGTGCTGATCCTCGACGAGGCGACCGCCTCGCTCGACATCCCGTCGGAGCGGATGATCCAGGACGCGCTGCAGACGCTGCTCGCCGACCGCACGGCCATCATCATCGCGCACCGGCTGTCGACCGTCGCGATCGCCGACCGCGTGCTCGTCATGGAGCACGGCCGGATCATCGAGGACGACACCCCGGACGACCTCATCGCGGGCACGGGCAAGTTCGCCCAGCTCCACGCGGCCTGGAAGCAGTCCCTGGTCTAGAACGGCGACGGAGTCTCGTGGGGGGAGGGGGATACGAGACCCCGCCGCCGGCTGGTGCCAGGGCGCGCGTCAGCGAGCGACCTGAAGCGGGATGGTGCGGAGAGGGGCGTCCGTGAGGCTCAGAAGCGGATCTCCGCGACCACCTCACCGTACTCGGTCTCGCCGACGGGCGAGAATCCGACACGGTGGAAGAAGGCCTCCGGCCCGCCCTCACCGGGCTCGTAGATCACGTTGATGTGGCTGAGGCCGCGGGAGCGGGCCTCGTCGATGAGCGCCTCGACGGCGAAGCGGCCGATGCCGCGCCCCTGATCGTCGGCGTCGACGTTGATGCGCCACAGCACCGAGTCGAAGTGGTCGACGGGCGCGTCGGGGTCGAAGTTGGCGCTGATGAAGCCCACGACCTCGTCGCCGTCGAGCACGACGCGCTGCCATGTGGTGCGCGGATCGAGCACCGTGGCGGCGATCCCGTACGAGACCGGCGCGAGGAACTGCTCCTGGCCCGGTCGCAGCGACAGGTTGTTGACCGCCACGATGGTCGCGGCGGAGAGCTCTTCGAGACGCAGGTCCGACATAACGACAGGCTAGGGCACGAACGACGGCCGCGGGTCGATGAGTTCGCTGGAAGTCAGTTCTGGACGGTGACCGGGGTGCCGACCTGCGCGAAGCGGTACATGTGCTCGGCGGCCGCGACCGTCATGTTGACGCAGCCGTGGCTCATGCGGGCGCCCGGCCCGAAGTTGCTGTGCCAGTACGTGCCGTGGAAGCCCTGGTCTCCGTTGTAGTAGGTGACCCACGGCACGTTGCCGGTGCAGTAGTCGAAGCGCCCGCCCGGCACGAAGTTGCCCTGGCTGTCGCACGATCCCATGTGCTGGATCGTGAGCTGCGCGTAGACGGAGTAGGTGCCGGTCTGCGTCTCGTAGGGTCCGCCCGTGCCGAGGGCGATGGGATAGGACGCCACGAGCTGGTCGTTCTCGTACAGGTAGGTCATGCCGTCGCTCTTGTCGACGAGGACGCGGCGGAACAGCTCCTGCGTCTGGAACGGCACGACCTCGCCCTGCAGCTCGAACGAGAGGTCGCCCTGCTCGAGCGAGGCGGCGATCTGCTCGGGCAGCCCGTCGGTGCTCGCGATCCCGAAGCCGTCCTGTCCCTCCTGGATCACGCGGAGGGCCTCGCCGGCGCCGTCGGTGACGACCTTCGCGTCGACGACGTCGCGGTTGACGCGGGCGGGGAGGTCGGCGATGGCCGCCTCGATCGCCGCCGTGTCGGCCTTGAGGACGAAGCCGCCGGTCTCCGGGTCGGCCTCGGGGACCACCCAGCTCGCGATCGTCGCCAGCGGGAGCTCCTCGGCGCGCGTCTCCTCGAGGTAGAAGCCCGCCGTCGCCGCCTGCTCGTTGAGCGATCCGGCGAACTCCTCGGCCGCCTCGGTCGTGACGGGCGCCGGCACCTCGGCGGCCTCGACCGAGACGGCGATCTGCTCGTCGCCGGAGGCGAGGGCGGCGGTGAGGTCCTCGGCGAGCGCGTCGAGGTCGGGGCCGGTGCCCGGCTCGGCGGGCACGGCGACGAAGGCCGAGCCGTCGAAGCTCACCTGCGCGTTGACCGGATCGGCGAACATCTCGGGCGCGACGCCCCTGAGGGCGTCGGCCGCGGCGTCGGCGTCGATCACGACGGCCGCGTCGGTCGGCTCGGGGTTCCAGGCGCCGACGTTCCACAGCGGGTGGTCGGCGAACGCCTGCTCGGCGGAGGCCTTCGCGTCGATCGAGGCGCCGACCTCGGCGCCGGTGAGCGTGACGCCCTCGACGGTGATCTCGGCGTCGGACACGCGCTTGGCGATGGCGTCGGCGGCCATGCCCACCGTGTGGAAGCCCACGGGGGCGCCGGCCACGACCACGCCGGGCGCGATGAGGATGGCGGCGGCGAACGCGGCGGCCGCGACGAGCAGGCCGGCCGGGATGCCGATGCCGAGCCAGAGGCCCTTGCGGCTGCGGCGTGTCTGGGAATCGGTCGCGTCGGCCGAGACGCCGTCGATCGGCTGCTCGGCGTCGAGCGGCTGCTCGCTGTCGATCGGCTTGGTCGCCAGGTCGGTCATGTGTCCCCCTCGTGGTCCGCCGCCGCGCGTGGCGCGCGGAAGTGCACCGGTGGATCCATGGTAGGGGGGGCATGTCTGCGCGACGGCAGGGGAAGGGATCACGAAATCGCGTCGATCCGGGCGTTCGGACGCCCCGTACCCCGGACTGCCCGGGGGTCCGGTGGTCAGATGTGCTGCCACTCCGGCTTGTGGGCGTACGTGTAGCGGTAGTAGTCCGCGTGCCGCAGGCGGGAGGCGGCGGCCTCGTCGATCACGACCGTGGCGCGCGGGTGCAGCTGGATGGTCGAACCGGGCAGCGATGCCGTCAGCGCCCCCTCCACCGCCCCGGCGACGGCCTCGGCCTTGCCCTCGCCGAAGGCGAGCAGCACGAGCTGGCGTGCCTCGAGGATGGTGCCGAGCCCCTGGGTGATGCTGTGCGTCGGCACGTCGTCGATCGTGTCGAAGAAGCGCGCGTTGTCTTCGCGGGTCTGCTGCGTGAGCGTCTTCACGCGCGTGCGGGAGGCGAACGACGATCCGGGCTCGTTGAAGCCGATGTGCCCGTCGGTGCCGATGCCGAGCAGCTGCAGCTCGATTCCGCCCGCCGCCGCGATCGCCGCCTCGTATCGCTCCCCGGCGGTCTCGATGCCCTCGAGGGCGCCGCTGGGCACCTGCACGAGGGCGGGGTCGAGGCCCAGGGGCTCGACGCCAGCCGGCCTGAAGCGACCAGAGCATCTCGATGACGGCTGCGGGGGTCGCTTCATCTCCGCGTCCTTCGGCCGCTGAAGTTCAGCAACCGATCGGTGCGACGGAGAACTACCGCGTGAAGACCTTCCCCGGGTTGAGGATGCCCTGGGGGTCGAAGACGCGGGCGATCCCGCGCTGCAGCTCCCACTGATCCTCGCCCAGCTCGTCGGCCAGCCAGCGGGACTTCAGCACGCCGATGCCGTGCTCGCCCGTGAGGGTGCCGCCCAGGCGCAGCGCGGCGCGGAAGAGCTCGTCGGCCGCCCGCCAGATGAGGTCGGGCACCTCCGCGCCGGCGAAGACGAAGTTGGGGTGCAGGTTGCCGTCGCCCGCGTGCGCGACGGTGGGGATCGTGATGCCGTAGGCGCGCTCGATCCGCCCGATCTCCTCGAACATCTCGGGCAGGCGGCTGCGCGGCACGCAGACGTCCTCGATGAGGGTCGTGCCCATCGCGGCGAGCGAGGGGTGGAACGCGCGGCGGATGGCGAGCAGGCGCTCGCCCTCCGCGCGGTCGTGCGTGACGGCCACGGTGCCGCCGGCGCCGCGCAGCACCTCGGCGATCGCGTCGGCCTCGGCGCGGGCGGCCGGACCGTCGGTCTGCACGGTGAGCTGGGATGCTCCCGGCGTCGGGCGCGGCAGACCGAGGTGGGCGTGGATCGCCTCGAGCGAGGCGGCGTCGAGCAGCTCCATGATCGCCGGCTGGATGCCCGCCGACGTGACGGCCGACGAGCCCGCGGCGGCGGAGCGCACGCCCGGGAACGTCGCCGCGACCGTGCACACATCGCCGGGGACGAGCCGGCGCAGCTTGAGTGTCGCGCGGACGATGACGCCGAGCGTGCCCTCCGAGCCGATCAGCAGCGACGTGAGGTCGAGCCCGGTCACGCCCTTCACGCTGCGGTGGCCCATCGAGACGAGCCGGCCGTCGGCGAGGACGACGTCGAGCCCCAGCACCGCGTCGCGCACGACGCCGTACTTGGCGCACAGCAGCCCGCCGGCGCCCGTGGCGATGTTGCCGCCGACCGTCGCGATGTCGCGGCTGGCCGGGTCGGGCGCCCACCACAGGCCGTGCTCGGCGAGCGCGGCGTTCAGCTCGGCGTTGAGGACGCCCGGTTCCACCACGGCGAGCAGGTCGTCGGGGCGCACCTCGAGGATGCGCGTCATGTTCCGCACCGAGAGCGCGATCTCGCCCGCTCCGGCGTTCGCGGCGCCGGCCAGCCCCGTGCGGGCGCCCTGCGTCACGACGGGCGTGCCGGTCGCCGACGCGATCCGCAACGTCGCCTGCACGTCCTCCGTCGAGGCGGCGCGGACGACGGCGAGCGGGCGGTCCGGAGCGGCGTGACCGGACCGGTCGGCCCTGGCCGCCTCGAGCGACGCCTCGGTCGTGTCGACCCGATCGCTCAGCTCAGCGCGCAGCAGCGCGACGACGTCGCTCATGCCCCCTCGCTCATGCGAGCGCGCGGCGACCGTGCAGCAGGCCGATCACCACGGCGATCACGCCGAAGCCGAGGCCGACCCAGCCGAGCCCCAGATCCCACATCGCCATGGTCGCCGAGACGAAGACGAGCAGCTCCACGAGCGCGCGCACGAACGGGTGCACCGCGAACACCGCCCTGGGCGAGACGAACAGCGCCCAGGCGAGGATCGCGAGGGCCGGGGCGAGCAGCCCGAAGAGGATGTTCCAGGCGACCGGCCACGCCAGGAGGCCCCATACGAGCAGGGTCGCGAACGCGGCGAGCTCGGAGAGCAGGCGGAGCACGTCGAGCGCGGTGATACGCGCAACGGTGGCGCCGCCGCCGGGGGGCGGAGCAGGGGCGGACATGCGCTCCAGTCTACGTGGCGCGCTTCCGGGCGATCCGCGGTACTCCGCGCCAGCCGCCGCCCAGGCCCCGTCGCTACGCTGGAGGGGTGACGCGATCTCCCGAACCGGCCGACTCCACCCGCAAGAAGGAGGGCCGCGCGACGCGCTACGCCTCGCTCGAGGAGGCGTTCCAGAGGCACGGCACGCCCGCCGCGAACCGTGAACTGATCCGGCGCATCGTCGACGGCATCGACGCCGCCGGCTTCGTCGGCTACTCGACCCACTTCCGCATCGAGCGGCGCGGCGGCTCGCCCGCGCTCGAGGTGCACCCCGGCTACACCAACGGCTTCCGCACCGAGCAGGAGATCGTGCGCCGCCTCGGCGACGACGTCGAGCGCTGGCCCAGCCGCCGCTTCCACGGTGCGTGGGGCGTGACGCACCCGGTCGCCGCCCCGGCGCCGGCCGCGAAGCCGGCGCGAGCGCCGCGCGCCGCGTCGCCGCGTGCCGCCTCGGCACCCGAGGAGCCGCCGAAGGTGTGCCCGACGTGCTTCATGGTGCTGCCCATGAGCGGCGTCTGCCAGAACTGCGACGCCTGATCGGCGCCCGCTGATCCGGACCCGCTGATCCGGGTCAGTTCTGCTCGACTCCGGGATCGGTGACGTCCACGTCGTCGGACTCCACCCGGGCGACGAGGTCGTCCATGGTCTGCGGATCGACCTCGATGCCGGCGTCCGACAGGCGGCGCTCGAGCGTGCTGCGCACGTCGCCGTGCAGCGTGTCGATCAGCATGTCGGCTCGCGTCTGGGCGACGATGCCGCCGATCCGCTCGTCGTCGTTCGTGTCGTGCGTGTCCTCGAGGGGCGCGTCCTGCGTGCCGTGGCCGCCCGGGCCGCGCTCCTCGTCGAGCTCGTCGTCCGCGCCCTCACCAGCCATCGGCATGCTCGTCCTCCTCGAATTCGTCCATCATCGCCTGCAACAGGGGATCGTCCAGCGGGGCGACGGGCGGAACCGTTCCGTTCGACATGCGGGCACTCCTCTCGTCCCCTCGGCGGACTCGCGCTCGCGCCGAGGTGCCGCCAGCTTCGGCGACCGTCTCATGATCGCCCGGTATCCCGGGCGGCACACGGGGCTTGACATCGCCGCGGGGCGACGCCCCGCGCCCGGCGCGCGAGTATCCGGCGGTCGGGAGGGTGTCAACCCCCTGGAACCGCCGGCGCGGCCGGGCGACAGTGATGTCGGAGGTCGACATGGATACGGTTCATCAGCTGGATCTCGTTCCGCTCGGCGAGGATGCCTGGCGCCTCTGCGACCGCAGCGTCGATTCGTGCGACGCGACGAGCGTCGTGGCGTACGTGGAGCGACGGGCTGACGGCTACGAGGTGGTGTGGGTCTCGACGCATCGGGGCGTCGAGCGGTTCACGACGATGGGGGACGTGCTGGAGCGCGCGGCGGAGGTGCTCTCCGCGGTGACGCCGCCCGGCGCGACGCGTCCGATCCCCATCCCGCATTTCGCACCGCGACCGGCAGCGCTCGCGGGGTGACAGGCGGGGGCGGCGGCCCGGGGTGCTCGACGGAGCGCGTCCCGGGCCGCCGGTCTGTGCGCACGATGCCTGCTTGACATCCGGTAGTACGGATGTTCGACTGGGTGCATGAGGTGGAGCGGGCAGCAGGTGAACGGATCTGCGGATCCGGCGCTCATCGGCCTGCAGGGCCTCGTCCGCTCCGTGCGCACGCCGGAGTTCGCGGGCATCACGTTCCACGAGGTCGCCGCGAAGTCGGCCCTCAACCGCGTGCCCGCGCAGAGCCCGATGCCGTTCTCGTGGACCGTGAACCCCTATCGGGGCTGCTCACATGCCTGTCTCTACTGCGTGCACCCGGACACCCTCGTGCTGATGGCCGACGGCCGCCAGCGAGCCATCCGCGAACTGCGCGTCGGCGACGAGATCGTCGGAACGCGCGTCGACGGCGCCTATCGGCGGTACGTGAAGACGGAAGTCCACGCCAAGTGGGCGAGCCGGAAGCGCGCGTACCGAATTGTGCTCGCCGATGGCACGGAGCTCATCGCCAGCGGTGATCACCGCTTCCTCACCGATCGCGGATGGAAGCACGTCATCGGCGCGACGAGCGGCGGCGAGCGGCGTCCTCACCTCACGATCCGCAACGCACTGCAGGGCTTCGGCCTCGGCGGTGCGGCGACAGCGGAGGGTCGCTGGACGTCGGCGGCGTTCCGGCGGGGGTATCTGACGGGGATGATCCGTGGCGATGGGATGATCTTCCACGGGCGGTACCGATACCCGCATCGCACGACGGAGCAGCATGCTTTCCGCCTCGCGCTGGCCGACACCGAGGCGCTCGACCGAACGAGGGAGTTCCTCGCTGCCGAGGGGATCGAGACGCGGACGCGTCCGTTCACCTCGGCCTCCGCACGTCCGATGCTCGCTCTTCACACGGGAAAGCGCGCGGACGTCGCCGCGCTCGAGGGCCTCATCCAGATGCCCGAGGGTCCCGATCATGACTGGCACGCGGGATTCCTCTCGGGGATCTTCGATGCGGAGGGAAGCTGCTCCGGCGGGATCCTGCGCATCAGCAACAAGGACGAGGGCATCCTCTCGGCCATCGTCGCCGCCTGCGACGCGCTCGGCATCCGATCGGTGAGGGAGCCGGTGGCGGCGAACGGCGTCAGCGTCATCCGTGTGGTGGGGGGCCTGCCGGCGCGTCGGAGATTCTTCGAGGCGACCCGGCCGGCGATCACCCGCAAGCTGGCGATTGCAGGCGATGCGGTGAAGACCGTGGCGGACCTCCGAATCGTGGCGGTCGAGGACCGCGGCGTGGAGATGGAGATGGTCGACATCACCACGGGGACCGGCGACTTCATCGCGAACGGCGTCATCAGCCACAACTGCTTCGCCCGCCGCACGCACACGTACCTCGAGCTGGATGCCGGGGCCGACTTCGACAGCCAGGTCGTCGTGAAGGTGAACGCGGCCGAGGCGCTGTCGGCCGAGGTGTCGCGCCGGTCGTGGAAGCGCGAGCTCGTGGCGCTCGGCACGAACACCGATCCGTATCAGCGCGCCGAGGGCCGCTACGCGCTCATGCCGGGGATCATCGCCGCGCTCGCCGAGAGCGGCACGCCCCTGTCGATCCTCACGAAGGGCACGCTGCTGCGGCGCGACCTGCCGCTGCTCGCGCGGGCCGCCGAGCAGGTGCCCGTCGACCTGGCGATGTCGATCGCGATCTTCGACGACGAGCTGCAGAAGGCCGTCGAACCGGGCACACCGACGGCGGCGGCGCGGCTCGCCACCGTGCGCGCGGCGGCGGACCTCGGCTTCCGCGTCACCGTGTTCGTGATGCCGATCCTGCCCTGGCTCACCGACTCCGTCGAGCACCTCGACGATGCGCTGGCGCAGATCGCCGCTTCCGGTGCGCATCGGGTGGTGTTCGGGGCCCTGCACCTGCGCCCGGGAGCGCGCGAGTGGTTCTTCCAATGGCTCGCGCGGGAGCATCCGAGGCTCGTCCCCGTGTACCGGCGCCTGTACGGCGGGTCGTCGTACGCGTCGAAGGAGTACCGCACGTGGCTCGCGCGCCGCGTGCGCCCGCTCATCCGGCGCCACGGACTCGACGCCCGCGAGGACGACGACGCGCCGGACGCCTGGCGCGGGGCGCGCATGGTCGCGGCGCCCGCCACGTCGCTGGGCCTGCCCGCCGAGACCGCGCCGACGCTGTTCTGAAGCCGTTCAGCGGAGGATAGGGGACCCCGTCGCGCGGCTGACGCCGCGCTCCTCCTCGAATCGCTCTGCCCAATGAACGAGATACGGGTGCGTCCTGGCGGACGCACCCGTATCTCGTTCGCGGAGGATAGGGGATTCGAACCCCTGAGGGCTTGCACCCAACACGCTTTCCAAGCGTGCGCCATAGGCCACTAGGCGAATCCTCCAGCGGCCCCCGAAAGGGCCTCGGAACATCCTACCCGGCCCGGCCTGCGCGGCCGAACCCCACCAGCTCGAGCAGCCGGGGCGGGCTCAGCAGCGACCGGGGCGCGACGAGGGCGGCCGCGCGGGCGAGCGGGGTGGGGAGGATCGCGCGACGGATGATGCGCAGCGGCACCGCCAGGTCGCGCGTGGCGCGCACCCCCGGCGGGCCGTAGCTGGCGGCCTCGATGCCGTCGACGAGGGGATCGAGCACCTCGGTCGAGAGCCCGGGGGCGGCGGCCACCCGCGCGGCCAGGGCGCGCGGGCTGTCGTGCGCGTGCACCTCCTCGCCGGCGTCGACGAGGGTGTCGGCGAGCTCGCGCCAGGCGGCGGGCGCGTCGCCCCGCGCGGCGGCGCGCAGCCGGCGCCCGCGCAGCACCGCGCGCGCCACGCCCGGCACCGCGAGCAGCGCCGCGATGCCCGCCGCCCAGCCGACCGGGACGAGCCAGCCCCAGTCGTAGGCGGTCGATCCGTCGCCCGATCCGCCCGGCACATCCTCCGGCGGCAGCGACGGCGCGGCGCTCGTCGTGGGCGTCGGCAGGGCCGGCGCGACCGGCGTCGGCTGCGCGCCGGCGCCGTCGCCGGCGATGGCCTCGGGCAGGAACGACGTCGCATCGCCCAGCCCGGGCGTCGGCTCGAACGGCACCCAGCCGATGCCGCGGAAGTACACCTCGGGCCAGGCGTGCAGCTGCGAGGCGCGCACCGTGTACACCGCCTCCTGCCCCAGCCACTCGCCGCCGCGCACGCCGGGGAGGTAGCCGACGACGACCCGCGAGGGCATGCCGAGCGTGCGCGCCATCACGGCGAACGTCGACGCGAAGTGCACGCAGTAGCCCTCCTGCCGATCCAGGAACGAGGCCATCGCGTCGAGGTCCGAGCCGTCGAAGCCGTCGTCCACGGGGGCGTCGAGCGAGTACGCGAACTCGCCGCCGCGGAACCAGCTCTGCAGCGCCACCAGCCGGTCGTAGTCGTTCTCCTCGCCGGCGACGACGCCGGCCGCGGCATCGGCGATGCCACCGAGCAGTGGGCTGCGGGGCAGCGAGAGCGTGTCTCCCGCGAGCCCCTCGACGCCGGGGGAGGGGATCGTCGCCGTCGTCGCCTGCGCCGCCTCCCGCGTCGGACGCGGCACGACCGCGGCCGCGGTGTACGTCTCGCCCGCGGCCTCGCCGCCCGTCACGGTGCCGTTGGCATCCGCGAGCCGCCAGTCCCGCGAGACCCCGTCGAGCGCCGCGAGCGGATAGGGGACCGGCAGCAGCGGCCCCTCGAGGTTCAGCACCTCGATGTCGAGCGAGACGAGCTCCGAGCCCTCCGGCGCCTCGGCGTCGAGCGCGGCGGGCACCGCGTCGCCGACCGGCAGGGTCGCGCCCTCGTCGGGCTCCCATCCGGCCCCGCTGAACGACGACAGCGTCGCGACGCGGAGGTACGGCGCCGCCTCGCCCTCGTTCAGGACGTAGCGCAGCACGTCGGCGTCGCCGACGCGGCGCAGGTCGTCGCCCAGATCGAGCGACGCGTCGATGCGGGTGGGGGCACCGGGGCCGCGCAGCGAGCCGGTCGGCTGCGGCAGCAACGGGGCGACGACGAGCGCCGTCACGACGGCGACGGCGGCGAGGGCGGCGCCCTGCACGGGGCGGGCGTCGCCCGGCGAGCGCCGTCGGCGGTCGACGTACAGCAGCAGCAGCGCGGCCCCGAGCAGGACGAGGATCTGCGGCATGCCGGTGCTGATGCCCGTGATCGCGGGCGGCAGGATCCACACGGCGACGGCGGCGGCGATCGCCGCCACGGGCAGGCGCATGGCGACCGCGAGCACGTCGAGCGCGAGCGCGAGCAGTCCCGCCGCGGCGATGAGGACGAAGATCAGCGGGGCGCCGGGATCCACCGGGGCCGCGCTCTCGGTGAGCTGCGTCGTCGCCGCCGACAGCAGCGGCGGCATGTCGGTGAGCAGCCTCGGCGTCGGCACGACACCCAGCAGCGACGACGGACCGGGGAGCCTCCCCACCGCCGCGAAGAGGGTGTGGATCCCGGTCGTCGCGGCGATCCACGCCACCGCCTGGATCAGCGGGGCGAAGCGCGCCACGGGGCGAGCCGCGCGCGTGAGGGCACCCGCGGCCCACACGGCGAGCATGCACACGAGCGCACCGGTGAGCCAGGCCGGCAGGATGACCCCGGACAGCGGCAGCATCGCGGCCACGGCGAGCAGCAGGGATGCCAGGGATGCCGCCAGGCCACGGTCCCGCCGCGGGCGCGCCGTCGGCGGGGTCCGCGGCGCCGCGGGCGCGGGCGCGGCCGCGAGCAGCTCATCGATCGACACGGTCGCCTCCCGGTGCCGCCGAGAGGCGGTCGAAGACCGCCGCCCAGGAGGCGGTCACGTCGTCTCCGAGGCGCGCGGCCGCCCAGCCGCCGTCGCGCAGGCGATCGAGGGCGTCGCGCTGCGGCGTCGGCGTGAGCAGCACGGGAAGCGACGAGTGACGGGCGAGGGCGTCGAGGTCGGCGGCCAGGCGATCGTCGGTCGACCCGCACACGACGACGAGCGGACCCGTCGAGGCCGGCAGCGCGAATCCGGCGCCGTGGCCGTCCCCGCCCGCGTCCGCGCGATCGGGCATCACGGTCGCGAAGGCGCGCTCCAGCGACTCGAGCACCGATCCGTCGGGAGCGGCGAGATCCGCGAGTGGCCGGCCGGCATGGTCCGTCACACGCACCGCGAACCCGTCGGTCACGAGGCGCCACGCGGCCGAGACGCAGGCGGTCACCGCCGCCTCGAATCCGGCATCCTCCCCCGAGCGGGCCTCGGCGGGCCAGCGCGGCGCCGCGAGATCGAGCATGACCGCGGCGGACGGCACGGTCTGCTCCTCCTCGTCGCGGACCATGAACGATCCGCGGTGCGCGGAGGCGCGCCAGTGGATCCGCCGCATGGAGTCACCGGGGGCGTAGGGGCGCGGGATGAGGTTGTCGCTGCCGCGACCACGACGCTCCTCCGACGCGCCGCCGTCGCCGGCGTCGCCGTGCGAGCGCGGCAGCGGCTCGAGCCAGCGCGCGCGGGGCACGACGAGCACGGGGGTCGGCTCGCCCAGCGACGCCGTGCGCCGCCACAGCCCGAAGGGGTCGGTGGCCTCGATCTCGAGCGGCCCCACGGGGTGGCGGCCGCGACGCACCCCGGTCACCGCGTACGCGACGCGCGCCTGCGGGCCCCGGTCACGCGGGAGGGGGCCCGACGCGTCGCCGGTCACCCCGGGCGGCAGGATGTCGCGCCACCGACCGCGCGGTGCGCGTCGCGGCGGCTCGACGGAGATCCGCAGCTCGACGGTCGTCTCCGATCCGACCTCGACCGAGTCCTCGGAGAGGCGCCTCGCGATGCGCACGCCGGGGCCTGCGTTCCTCGCTCCGAACCAGCACGCGGCCAGCAGCGACAGCAGCGCGACGCCGACGTACTGCGCCTCCGACGCCCCGATGATCGCGGCGAGCGGAAGGCACGCGATGCCGACCGCCAGCACCGCCCACCCGCGCGGGGTCAGCGGCGGCCCCGGCCGGGCATCCCGACGTGTCGTCACGGCTCAGCCCGCCACGGGCACCGGCACCGTCGTGGCGATCCGGTCGAGGATCGCCGGCACGGAGTCGGCCGCGCGGCGCGACTGCGTCGCGGAGCGCGCGGGGATGAGGCGGTGCGCCAGCACGGGGCTCAGCAGCTCGGTGACGTCGTCCGGCAGCACATAGCCGCGTCCCTCGAGCGCGGCGTTGACCTTCGCGGCGCGCACGAGCTGCAGCGTGGCGCGCGGGCTCGCGCCGAGGCGCAGCTCGGGATGCGCGCGCGTGGCCTGGGCGAGGGCGACGGCGTAGTCCTCGATGGCGGGAGCGACGTGCACGGACCGCGCCCATGCGATGAGCGCGCGCACCTGGTCGGTCGTGACGACGGGGCGCAGCTCGTCGAGCGGGTTCGCGGCGTCGCGCTGGCGCAGCATGAGCGCCTCGGCACGCGCATCCGGGTACCCCATCGAGATGCGCATCATGAAGCGGTCCCGCTGCGCCTCGGGCAGCGCGTACGTGCCCTCCATCTCGAGCGGGTTCTGAGTGGCGACGACGAGGAACGGATCGGGCAGCCCGTGCGTGGCGCCGTCGACCGTCACCTGACGCTCCTCCATCGCCTCCAGGAGCGCCGACTGCGTCTTGGGGGAGGAGCGGTTGATCTCGTCGGCGATCACGATGTTCGCGAACACCGCACCGGCCTTGAACTCGAACTCGCGCACGACCGGATCGAACACCGACACGCCCGTGACGTCGCTCGGCAGCAGGTCGGGGGTGAACTGCACGCGGCGCACGTCCGCGGCGATCGACGCCGCCAGCGCCCGCGCGAGCATCGTCTTGCCGACGCCCGGGACGTCCTCGATCAGCAGGTGGCCCTCGGCCAGCAGCACGATGAGCGCGGCGCGCACGGCCTCGGGCTTGCCGTCGATGACGCGCTCGATGGAGGCCGCGATGAGGTCGGTCGCCTGGCGGAACGCGGCGGCGCCGTCGCCGCCGGCCGGGCCGGGGGCCGCGGGGCGGACGGTCGTGGACTCGGACATGCGTCCTCCCTCACGGGTCGGGAGTCATTCGGATGACGGGCGTCGCTGTGGGCGACAGCCTAGTGTCCGCGAGGCGCGCGATGGTCGTTCCCCGGGGACCTCACGGCGGCCGCTCCGGATCCGCGGCGCCGCACGTCGGGTAGACTTGTCGGCAGCTCTCCGCGTGACGGCATCCAGGCCAACTCCCCCAGGACGGAAACGTAGCAAGGGTAACCGGGCTCTGCCGGGTGCGCGGAGAGTCTTTACTTTTCCGCCGCGGACGAGGGCGTCAGCGCGGCAGGGACTCCAGCAGGACGCGCGGGTCCGGGGCGTCGGCCGGTGCCTGGATCGCGATCGCATCCGCCCCCGCGTCCGCCAGCTCGCCGATCCGGTCGGCGATCCGCTGCTCCAGCGCGCCGCCGCGGGGATCGATCTCCGCGAACGCCCGCACCACCGGCCGCCCCGGTCGTCCCGCCGCGGCCCAGCCCTCCTCGACCACGGCGCGCGCGGCCCGCACGGCCGCGGCGTCGTTGGCCGCGTCGAGCAGCACGCTGTCGCCGAGCTCGCCGGCCAGTCGCAGCGTCTTCGGCCGCGTCGCCCCGACGGCGATCTCCGGCGCCGCCGCGGGCGGCCAGCCGAGCGCGACCTCGGCGAGCGACACGTACCGCCCGTCGACGTCGACCGTCTGGCCCTCGAGCAGCGCGCGCACCGCCGTGACGTACTCGCGCAGCAGCGTGAGCGGCGAGGCCACGCGGCCGCCGACCTGCCCCATCCAGTCGAGCACGCCGTGCCCGAACCCCGCGACGAGCCGGCCGGGCGCGAGGCGCTCGAGCGTGGCGATCTCCATGGCGGCCAGAGCGGGATTGCGCAGCGGCACGGGCAGCAGGCCGATGCCCACCCGCACGCGGTCCGTCGAGACGAGCGCGGCGGTGGCGGCCGTCAGCCCGCCCTCGAGGAAGCAGTCCTCCCACAGCCACAGCTCCGCGACGCCGGCCTCATCCGCCGTCCGCGCGATCGCGCGCAGCTGCTCGGGCGGCGACTGCGGACGGAACACGACGCCGACGACCGGGGGCGCTGTCTCTGTCATGGCCTCATCGTGCCATCCGCCGCTGACACCGCGTGGGTACCATCGCCCCATGGCCTACAACGCCGAGCTCGCCGATCGGGTGCGCGCCCTCATCGAGGCCGCGGGAGACGTGGACGAGAAGCGCATGATGGGCTCGCTCGCGTTCATGGTGAACGGGCGGATGGCCGTGGGCGTCTCGGGCGACGAGGTCTTCTTTCCCGTCGGCGGCGGCGAGGCGCTGGAGGCGGCCCTGCAGCAGGGCGCGCATCGCCTCCACCTGCGCAGCGGACGCCAGGTGCCCTTCGCGGCGCTCACAGACCCCGACGACGACACCCTCGCCGACTGGATCGCCGAGGCCGTCGAGCGCGCGACGAACGGCTGAGGCCGCTCGCCCGCTGAGGTCAGCGGCCGCCGGCGCGGGGCGCGACGCGCGCGATGAGCGCGTCGGTGACCCAGCCCAGCAGCAGGGCCGCGGCGATCGAGACGATGACGGCGGTGATGGTGCCGCCGGGCAGCAGCGTGGCGATGGTCGCGCCGACGAGCGCCTGGTACGCGGCCCAGAGCGTGGCGGAGATCGCCGCAACGGGCAGGTAGCGCGTGGCGCGGATGCCCGTGGCGCCGGCGGTGAGGTTGACGACGAGGCGGGCGAACGGGATGAAGCGCACGGTGAACACGGCCATGGCCACGTGGCTGCGCAGGCGCGTCTTCGCCCACTCGTGCGCGCTCTGGAAGCGCGGATGGTTCGCGAAGAACCGCCAGCGCTCGGGGTGCAGCAGCCGGCCGATCAGGTAGCAGCAGGCGTCGCCGCAGAATGCGGCGGCCGCGGCGACGGCGATGACGGCCCACAGGGGCGGCACGCCGCTGCCGGCCGAGATCGACCCGAGCACCGTCACGGCGATCTCGCCCGGGATCACGACGAGGAACGAGTCGGCGAAGACCAGCGCGAACAGCACGGCCAGCGCCCACGGATCGGCGGCGATCCCCGCCAGCCACGCATCGGTCACGCGCTCACTCTTCCGCCGTCAGGTGAACGGCAGGGATACGGCGGCTTCCGGCCGGCTGGGAGTCACTCGCGCCGCAGGCGCCGCGCCGACGCGTCCTGCTGCGCGAGGCGGCGCAGGGCGAGCAGCAGCGGCTCGGTGAGGATGGTCCCGAGCACGGCGTATCGCACGGCCGCCGCCCGCTCGCCGGGCAGCCGGGGCTCGCCGGAGCGCCGGCCGCGGGTCGTGAGCGTCAGCGATCCCCAGCCCCGCTTGTCCTCGGTCGTCCACAGGCCGCGGCCGGGTCCGCGGCGCGCGATCGCGCGATGCACGCGCCACGCCGTCGTCACGAACCAGCGCGGCGGCACGAACGGCGTCCTCTCGCCCATGGCGATCCTCTCGTCGGGTGTGCGATCAGGATCCCACCGAGGGCGGACGCGACGCACGGGGGAGAACCCGACTCGCGCAGCCGTATCCCGCCCCGCCGGTCGCGCATAGGGTGGAAGACGTGGCGAGGAGCATCTACATCACGTCGGCGGAGGGGCACGCGGGCAAGTCGACGGTGGCGCTCGGAACGCTCGACGCGCTCAGCCGCGTCGCGCCCCGCGTGGGCGTCTTCCGCACCATCGCGCGGTCCACGCGCGAGCGCGACTACGTGCTCGAGATGCTGCTCGACCACGACGGCGTCGACCTCGACTACGACGAGTGCGTGGGCGTGACGTACGAGGACGTGCGCAGCGATCCGGATCGGGCGCTCGCCACGATCGTCGCCCGGTTCCGCGCCGTCGAGGACAAGTGCGACGCGGTGGTGGTGCTCGGCAGCGACTACACCGACGTGGGCACGCCCGCCGAGCTCGGGTACAACGCCCGCATCGCCGCGAACCTCGGCACGCCCGTGCTGCTCGTGCTGAGCGGGCGCCAGTCGCATGGAACGCCCGAGAGCCTGGGCTTCACCGAGGCGCGCGCGCCGGAGCGGATCGGCGACGACGCCGCGGTCGCGCTCGGGGAGCTCGCGAACGGCAACGCCGAGCTCGCGGCGACGATCGTGAACCGGGCCGACGGCGAGCGCGCCGAGCAGATCGTCGCCGCCGTGCGGCCGCACACGCCCGACACCCCCGTGTGGGCCATCCCCGAGGACCGGCTGCTCGTGGCGCCGACGATGGGCGACGTGCTGCGCGCGGTCGACGGGGAGCTCGTGAAGGGCGACGAGGCGCTGCTCAGCCGCGAGGCGCTCGGCGTGGTGGTCGCCGCCATGTCGATGACGAACATGCTGCCGCGCCTCACGGAGGGCGCCGTCGTGATCATCCCGGCGGACCGCACCGACGCGCTGCTGGCCGCGCTCACCGCGAACAACTCGGCGAACTTCCCCTCGCTGGCGGGCATCGTGCTGAACGGCCCGTTCGAGATCCCCGACGCCATGCAGCACCTCGTCGAGGGACTCGGCTCGGCGATCCCCCTCATCCGCTGCCAGGGCGACACCTACTCCACGGCCGTGCGCATCATGCACACGCGCGGGCGCCTCGCCGCCTCGTCGGCGCAGCGCTACAACCGCGCGCTGTCGCTGTTCGAGCGCAACGTCGACACCGCCGAGCTGACGCACGTGCTGGGCGTGGCGCGCACCGACGTCGTGACGCCGCTGATGTTCGAGTACGACCTGCTCGAGCGCGCCCGCGCCGACATCAAGCACATCGTGCTGCCCGAGGGCGACGACGACCGCATCCTGCGCGCCGCGGCCGTGCTGCTCGAGCGCGGCGTGGCGAAGCTGACGATCCTCGGCGAGCCGTTCGAGGTGCGGGCACGGGCGATCGAGCTCGGCCTCGACATCTCGGCCGCCGAGGTGCTCAGCCCCTTCGATCCGGTCTTCGTCGACAAGTTCGCCACCGAGTACGCGCGGCTGCGCGCGCACAAGGGGATGACGTACGAGCGCGCCGCCGACACCGTCACGGACGTGTCCTACTTCGGCACGATGATGGTGCACCTGGGCTACGCCGACGGCATGGTCTCGGGCGCCGCGCACACGACCGCGCACACGATCCGCCCGTCGTTCGAGATCATCAAGACCAAGCCCGGCGTCTCGGTCGTCTCCAGCGTCTTCCTCATGGCGTTGGCCGATCGGGTGCTCGTCTACGGCGACTGCGCCGTGATCCCCGATCCCACGAGCGAGCAGCTGGCCGACATCGCCGTGTCGTCGGCCGCGACCGCGCGCCAGTTCGGCATCGACCCGCGCGTGGCGATGCTGTCGTACTCGACGGGGGAGTCGGGATCGGGCGCCGACGTCGACAAGGTGCGCGCCGCCACCCAGCTGGCCAGGGAGCGGGCGCCCGAGCTGCCGATCGAGGGCCCGATCCAGTACGACGCCGCGAGCGACGCGGCCGTCGCGAAGGCCAAGCTGCCCGAGTCGACCGTCGCTGGCCGCGCGACGGTGTTCATCTTCCCCGACCTCAACACGGGCAACAACACCTACAAGGCGGTGCAGCGCGCGGCGGGAGCCGTGGCGATCGGGCCCGTGCTGCAGGGGCTGAACAAGCCCGTGAACGACCTCTCGCGCGGCGCGCTCGTGGGCGACATCGTCAACACCGTCGCGCTCACGGCGGTCCAGGCGCAGGCGGCCGCGGCCGAGGGCGGGAGCTGACATGACCGTGGTGCTCGTCGTCAACAGCGGCTCCTCGTCGTTCAAGTACCAGCTGCTCGACGTGCGGCCCGGCGGCGAGGGCCGCCGGCTCGCCTCCGGCCTCGTGGAGCGGATCGGCGAGGCCACGGGACGGGCCACGCACCGCCTCTTCTTCCCCACCGAGCCGGGGGTGCCCTCCGTCGCCGCGCACGACGTGGAGTCGGAGCGCGAGCTCGAGATCCCGGACCACACCGCTGGCTTCCGCGCGATGCTCGACGCGTTCGAGGAGCACGGACCCTCGCTCGCCGCGCACCCGCCCGTCGCCGTCGGCCACCGCGTGGTGCACGGCGGGGCGCGCTTCTTCGAGGCCACGGTGGTGACCGACCTCGTCGAGATCAACATCGACGACCTCTCGGTGCTCGCCCCGCTGCACAACCCGGGCGCCCTGCAGGGGATCCAGGCCGCGCGCCGCGCCTTCCGCGACATCCCGCATGTGGCGGTCTTCGACACGGCGTTCCACCAGACGCTGCCGCCGGCCGCCTACACCTACGCGATCGACCGCGAGGTGGCCGAGCGCCACCGCATCCGCCGTTACGGGTTCCACGGCACGAGCCACCAGTACGTCGCCGCCACGGTCGCCGCGCACCTCGGCCGCGATCTGCGCGAGCTGCGGCAGATCGTGTTCCACCTGGGCAACGGCGCCTCGGTGACGGCGATCGACGGCGGCCGCTCGGTGGACACGTCGATGGGCTTCACGCCGCTCGAGGGCCTCGTGATGGGCACGCGCTCGGGCGATCTCGATCCGGCCGTGCTGCTGCAGCTGCAGCGGCGGGCCGGCATGGACGCCGGCGCGCTCGACGACCTGCTCAACAAACGCAGCGGCATCCTCGGGCTCGCGGGGGTGTCGGACATGCGCGATCTCGCGGCGCGGCGTGCGGCCGGCGACGAGGACGCGCGACTCGCCTTCGACGTGTACGTGCACCGGCTGCGCGCCTACGCGGGCGCCTATCTCGCCCAGCTCGGCGGCGCCGACGTCATTGCGTTCACGGCGGGCGTCGGCGAGAACGATCCGGAGGTGCGCGAGGCGGCGCTGGCGACGCTCGGCTTCGCGGGCGTGCGCGTCGACGCCGAGCGCAATCGCGCCGCCCGCCGCGGCGAGGTGGCGCGGATCTCCGCCGACGACTCCGCCGTGACGGTGCTCGTGGTGCCGACGGACGAGGAGCTGGAGATCGCGCGGCAGACCCTCGCCGTGTCGGTGCCCGATCCAGCCGAGCCGACTACGCTGGCGCCGTGAGCCCGATGCCCGACCTGACGGCGTACGACGCCGTGCTCTTCGACCTCGACGGAGTGATCACTCCCACCGCCGAGGTGCACATGCACGCCTGGCGCGCGATGTTCGAGGAGCTGTTCGCCCAGTGGGGCGTGGAGCCCCCGTACTCGGACGACGACTACTTCGACCACCTCGACGGCAAGAAGCGGTACGACGGCGTCGCCTCGGTGCTGCGCAGCCGCGACGTGGAGCTGCCGTGGGGCGATCCGTCCGATCCCGCCGAGGCCGACACCGTGTGCGGCGTGGGCAACCGCAAGAATGCGGTGTTCTCGCGCATCCTCGCCGAGGAGGGGATCCGTCCCTATCCCGGATCGATGGCGCTGCTCGACGGGCTGTCCGCCGCCGGCACGCCGGTGGCGATCGTCTCGAGCTCGAAGAACGCGCGCGACGTGCTCACGGCCGCGGGCGTGCTCGACCGGTTCCCCGTGATCATGGACGGCGTGATCGCCGAGCGCGAGCACCTGCCGTCCAAGCCGGCTCCCGACGTCTTCCTCGAGGGCGCCCGCATGCTGGGCGTCGACCCGGCGCGCGCCGCCGCGGTGGAGGACGCCATCTCCGGCGTGGAGTCGGCCGCGGCCGGCGGCTTCGGACTCATCGTCGGGGTCGACCGCGGCGCCGGCGCGCACGCGCTCACCTCCGCGGGCGCCCACCTCGTCGTCGCCGACCTCGCAGAACTGGCGTCGCCGTCGCGCTGAGCGGCGCCGCCCACAGACCTCCCGCACCTCGAGACCCGATTCGGAGCAGGATCGCACATGATCGACCGAGACCGCTTCCCCGTCGACCCCTGGCGTCTGGTGGAGACCCGCTTCTCCGAGGAGGACACGGGCCTGACCGAGACCGTCTTCTCGGTCGGGAACGGCTACATCGGCCTGCGCGGCAACCACCCGGAGGGCCGCCACGGATCCGAGCACGGCACCTTCATCAACGGCTTCCACGAGACCTGGCCGATCCGCCACGCCGAGCGCGCGTACGGCTTCGCCGAGGTGGGGCAGACGATCGTCAACGTGCCCGACGCCAAGGTGATGCGCGTCTACGTGGACGACGAGCCGCTGGCGCTGGACATCGCCGACGTGCGCGCGTACGAGCGCTCGCTCGACTTCCGCGACGGCGCGCACCGCCGCCACATCCGCTGGGTGACCCCCTCGGGCAAGGAGGTGGTGATCGACACGGAGCGGATCGTCTCGTTCGAGGAGCGGCACCTCGTCGCGCAGCGCGTGACGGTGACGGTGCTCAACGCCGACGCCGCCGTGACCGTCAGCTGCCAGCTCATCAACCGCCAGGACGGCGAGGACGTGTACGGCGGCACGGCCCCCGTGGCCACGAGCGGCGCGAAGGCCTTCGATCCCCGCAAGGCCGAGGAGATCGAGGACCGCGTGTTGCTGCCGCAGGAGTACTGGCAGGACGGCGAGCGCTCGGCGCTGTCGTACCGCGTCGCCAACTCCGGCATGACGCTCGGCCTCGTGGCCGACCACCTCATCGAGACCGAGAACGCGTACACGCGCCGCGGGCAGGTCGAGCCCGACATCGCCAAGACCGTGTACCGCGTCGACGCGAAGGCCGGCGTGCCGACGACGGTCACCAAGCTCGCGGCCTATCACACCTCCCGCGGCGTGCCGCCGCGGGAGCTCATCGACCGGTGCCGCCGCACGCTCGACCGCGTGGGGCACCTGGGCTACGGCGAGGTGCAGCGCGCGCAGCGGGCCTTCATGGACCGGTTCTGGGAGCGCTCGGACGTGCGCATCGCCGGGCACGACGACCTGCAGCAGGCCACGCGCTGGTGCCTGTTCCAGGTGGCGCAGGCGGCGGCCCGCGCCGACGGCTGGGGCGTGCCGGCCAAGGGTCTCACCGGCTCCGGCTACAGCGGCCACTACTTCTGGGACACGGAGATCTACGTGCTCCCGTTCCTCACGTACACGACGCCGCTGTGGGCGCGCAACGCCCTGCGGATGCGCACCATGATGCTGCCGGCGGCCCGAAAGCGCGCGGCGCAGCTGAACGAGGCCGGCGCGCTGTTCCCGTGGCGCACGATCAACGGCGAGGAGGCGTCGGCGTACTACGCCGCCGGCACCGCGCAGTACCACATCAACGCCGACGTGAGCTTCGCGCTCGGCAAGTACGTGCGCGCCACGGGCGACCTCGACTTCATGGCGCGCGAGGGCGTCGACGTGCTCGTCGAGACGGCGCGGCTGTGGGCGACGCTCGGGTTCTGGCGCGTCTCGGACGGCGACGAGACGTTCCACATCCACGGCGTCACGGGGCCGGACGAGTACACCACCGTCGTGAACGACAACCTCTACACGAACGTGATGGCGCGCTACAACCTGCGCGCCGCCAGCCGCGTGGTGCGCGAGATGGCGGCCGTCGCGCCCGAGGCGTACCGAGCGCTCGCGGACCGCGTGAACCTCGACCCCGGCGAGCCGGAGGCCTGGGAGCGCGCGGCCGACGCCATGGTCATCCCGTTCAACGAGGCCTTCGGCATCCACCCGCAGGACTCCCTGTTCCTGCAGCGCGAGGTCTGGGACCTCGAGCACACCCCCGCGTCGCAGCGCCCGCTGCTGCTGCACTTCCACCCGCTCGTCATCTACCGCTTCCAGGTGCTCAAGCAGGCCGACGTCGTGCTGGCCCTGTTCCTGCAGGGCAACCACTTCTCGCCCGAGCAGAAGCTGGCCGACTTCGACTACTACGACCCGCTGACGACCGGCGACTCCACGCTGTCGGCCGTCGTGCAGTCGATCCTGGCCGCCGAGGTCGGCTACCGCGACCTGGCGTACGAGTACTTCCAGCACGCGCTGTTCGTCGACCTCGCCGACCTGCACCACAACGCCTCGGACGGCGTGCACGTGGCCTCGGCCGGCGGCGTGTGGACGGCGCTCGTGAGCGGGTTCGGCGGCATGCGCGACCACTATGGCGAGCTGAGCTTCGACCCGCGCCTGCCCGCCGACTGGCCGGAGCTGTCGTTCCCGATCACGTGGCAGGGATCGCGCCTGCGGGTGTCGGTGCGCCAGGACGGCCTGCGCGCCGAGGTGGAGGAGGGCGACGCCGTCACGTTCAGCGTGCGCGGCGAGCGGTACACGGTCGCGCCGGGCGAGAGCGTGGACGTGCCCCTCGAGGACCAGGGCCCGGTGCGCCCCGGCCGCCCCACGCTCAAGAAGTTCTCGGAGATGCGCCGCGAGGACGGCACGACGCTCGACCCCGTGCTGCCGGCCGGTCACGACGAGACGGTGCCCGTGGTGACCAGCGCGATCCCGATCATCCACGATCCCTCCAACGGCCAGCCCGCCTGACGCCCGGGTACGGACCGGGTCGGTTCGGTTCGGGACGGATCGGGAGGAGATCTCGATTCGGGAGGTCGTTTCGGACCGGATCGGTCCTCGTGAACGGGGATCTCCTCGCGAACAGTCGGGCGGGGGAGCGGTCGGGGCCGTCGGCCGGACCGATGTCGGCGGTACGCCGTAGGCTGGACGGGTGACGACCGCCCTGTACCGCCGCTACCGGCCCGAGACCTTCGCGGAGATGATCGGGCAGTCGCAGGTCACCGAGCCGCTCATGACGGCGCTGCGCGGCGACCGGATCGGCCATGCCTACCTGTTCTCCGGGCCGCGCGGCTGCGGCAAGACCACCTCGGCGCGCATCCTCGCGCGCTGCCTGAACTGCGCCGAGGGCCCGACCGACACCCCGTGCGGCACGTGCGACAGCTGCGTCGAGCTCTCGCGGGCCGGCGGCGGCTCGCTCGACGTCATCGAGATCGACGCGGCCAGCCACAACGGCGTCGACGACGCGCGCGATCTGCGCGAGCGCGCCATCTTCGCGCCGTCGCGCGACCGCTTCAAGATCTTCATCCTCGACGAGGCGCACATGGTCACCCCGCAGGGCTTCAACGCCCTGCTCAAGCTCGTCGAGGAGCCGCCGGCCCACGTGAAGTTCATCTTCGCGACGACCGAGCCCGACAAGGTGATCGGCACGATCCGCTCGCGCACGCACCACTACCCGTTCCGGCTCGTGCCGCCCGGGCCCATGCTCGAGTACGTCGAGAAGCTGTGCGCGCAGGAGGGCGTGCCGGTCGAGCCGGGCGTGCTCCCGCTCGTCGTCCGCGCTGGGGGCGGCTCGCCGCGCGACACGCTGTCGATCCTCGATCAGCTGATCGCGGGTTCCGAGGCGGGCGGCGTCGGGTACGAGCGCGCCGTGGCGCTGCTCGGCTACACGCATGGCGAGCTGCTCGACGGCGTGATCGACGCCTTCTCGGCCGGTGACGCGGCCGCCGCCTTCGCGGCCGTGGATCGCGTGGTGCAGACGGGGCAGGATCCCCGTCGCTTCGTGGACGACCTGCTGGAGCGACTGCGCGACCTCATCGTGATCGCCGCGACCGGCCCCGCCGCCTCGGCCGTGCTGCGCGGGGTGCCGGCCGACGACCTCGAGCGCATGGCGAAGCAGGCCGAGGTCTTCGGCGCCGACCGGCTCTCGCGCACGGCCGACATCGTGAGCGCGGCCCTCGACGACATGTCGGGCGCCACCTCGCCGCGCCTGCACCTCGAGCTGCTCGTGGCGCGCGTCCTGACCGCCGCACGGGGGGGAGCGGCCTCGCGCGCCGCCGACACCGCCGCGGAGGCGAAGGACCACGAGTTGTCGTGGCCGATGTACATGTCCTTCTTGTACAGGAAGTCGATGATCCAGAACGAGTGGATGACATCACGCGACTCGAGGT